>JAUVBH010000063.1 GCA_030591285.1 Thermoplasmatota archaeon | reverse complement strand
TGACAAAACGGAAGATGAGGGCATCAACGGTATCATGATCTTCCTACTCGTCATGATCGCAGTTGCAGCTTTGATGTTCCTATTTGTGATCCTGTTTGCCTATATGGGGAAAACAGAAGAGAATGAAAGCGAGATGGAAACCGAAGAAGTCGTTCCTCCATTATATGCCGAGGAACTTTATGAAGAAGATGGTGTATGAAATGATCTTGAAAAGATGATATGAAAAAGTAATGGGCATTTTTTCAAATGCCCATTAGTTCTCTTTTTATGAGAGTTAAAACTGAATAGAAAAATTTCGATTCGTTACAATAATTGTTTTTCAATAATATACTTCAACAAAAAGATCTTACCTTGCCCACCTGGGTCCATTCATGTTCAGAAGCCTTAGGGAGAGATAAGAGGGGACTGCTTCATTGGTCTCCTCATTGTAATCGTAAACTATCATTCTTTTCGGGTTTGTGTTTGATCTTGATCTCATTTTCATTCCTCCTGATTACCTGCTATAGACCGGATATGATCTGTTGACGTTCCTCATCCATACACTTGTGTTGTTTTGTTCCATTTTCATTCCTCCTCGATTACCTGTTATACATGGGGTAGGTCTTGTTCACATTTCTAAGCCAGAAAGATCCATCGTCGCCAGAAACTTTTTTTCCAAGTCCAATTGTTGTCATATTTGTCCTCTCCTTGATTACCTGCTATAGGTTGGGTAGCTCTTGTTCACATTTCTAAGCCAGAAAGATCCATTGTCGCCAGAAACCATTTTTCCGAGTCCAATTGTTGTCATATTTGTCCTCTCCTTGATTACCTGAAGTAGATAGGGAAGGATTTGCTCACATTTCTAAGCCCAAGGTCAGATGCATTTCCGTTTGTTGTTGTTCCGAAGGTTGCCATGTTTTTTCGCCTCAAACCATCAAAGGCATTTGCGTATTATAAACCCCAAAAGACGGTTTGTCTACAGGTGTAGATTTTAATTCCACACCCCTTTTAATTATAAAGAGTAAGTATCACTACTGTGTCTGTTAAAGAAGAAACGCCATCACAACCCTTCGAGTCTACGAAAGTTACTACCTTAGGTGATGACTTCTTCAAGATCTCCAGCAAGATCCCCTTCTTCCTGTTTTCAATATTGATGGAGGGCGCATCTGTTCTGTTTTTCACACTGGTATTCGTCCTTTGGGTGATGGATCCAGATGTCTGGCTGCTTGACGAGCTTTGTATCTTTGCTACTTTTTCCGTCTTCTTCTTCGGACTCATAATCTTAATTTCGGTTATGAAATTCTTCAAGCCGTTCATGCATATATCTGATAAGATACGGCCGATCAGGTTCAAGGTCAAGATCGAGCTGTTCCCTGTATTCGAGGGAAATATACTGGAGGATCTCCTTGACAGGCTCAATGAATGCTTCTACCTGCAGGTCAAGGTCCCAAAACATTTCTTAAACCGGACCAAGACAGTGAAAGGTAAACAGCATAAATTCGATATATTCTATGAGAACAAGAAGCTGCCAATGATCTATATCGTGACCATAGGGATGGTCCTGACCTTCCTTGTTGCGATATTCGTAGAGGCTTTCGTGTATGCTCATATAGAGTTCTTTGTGAACTTCATACTGCTATTCCTGTTGGAAGCCATGATACTGGGCATTCTTCTATTGGTTATCCTGAGGTTCTTTTTCAGGACCGAGATAATAATCATCAAGAAGTATGATCGGAAGGTTGAACTAAAGGATGTACTCAAATTCAAGAAAGAATGCGAGGAGATCGTAACTTGGTACAAGAAGCCCATGATCTTGGGGATGCTTTCCACTAAGGGTTTCAGTGAAGAAGCGATCGATGCGGTAAAATATACGAGAGGAAAGGTTCACAAGAACCATACGATCTCGTTGATAGAATATGAGGAGAACAGGTTCAAACTGCATTGGACCGGATGATCAGAAGATGGACATGAAGTCCTTTGCTATGGTTTTGTACCAATCATACCCCTTATCAGTGATCTCCCAGACCGTTCCCATTGCATATGTTTCACATTTAACAAAACCCTGCTGTTCAAAACTCTCAAGCATCTCCCTGATCCTTTGCTGTCTTTGAGTACTGGAAATGAACTCCGGGGGCTTCCTGCTTAACTCTCTTGTTGTGGCCTTTGGCTTCTGTTCTTCCCTGAGTCGCACTAGGTAGGATAGGACAGCTACCCCTACGTCGTACTTTGAAAGTCTCTCCTTTTTCCCCCCGGAAGCCAAATCTCCCCCTCTACATTGTAATAAATATTGAATTGATATAACCAATTTTTCAATGTTCACCTTTTTAATATTCTACTATTGATGATATTGGACATTTGAATTGTTATATTTTTGCAATATCAAAATTTTTACAATGTCCTACATGGTTGTAGAAACAAATCCCCAATATCTTTAAACATAGGCGCAGATACACCTGAATTGTTTTTGACTATCGGAAGTTGACCAATGGTTTCGAAAGAGATAATATCCATCCGAGAAAACCTACTATCCAGATCCGATGAGATAACTATTCGATGGTACAACGGAGCGGTTCAGGTCACAAATTTACATAGAAACACCCACGAAGAGATCAAAGTCACTATGAAAAAGGCTGTTAATGAAGCGATCGAGACCATCACATCAGATATCTTCACCCCATCAAAGGCTATAGAAATTGGAGAAAAGATCTCCAAGCTCAAACTGGGAAACAGCGATTTCATAGGCAGGACCCAGGAGATACTTTCCTTCGAATTCACCAATGAACTATCAAAAGATGAACTTCTATTGGTCCACCACATCCTTTCAAGCTTCATCGCAAACTTCACTTCTGGATATATCAACAATGCGCGAAATGACTTCATGAACTCGCAGAAGATCATCTATGAGAATCTCATGCAGGATCTTCTTATTGTTGATGAGAAATTGAAAAAGACCAACGCTGAGCTTGAAGCAATGGTTGAAGAGAGGACAGGTGAACTAAAGAGTCTAAATGAAGAGCTTAAGAAAGAGATCGAGATCCGAATATCAGCAGAAGATCATCTCAAGCAGAGAGAATATCTTCTTTCTGTCGCTTTTGACACATCTTTTCTATGGACCGGTCTTCTTGATCCGCAGGGCAGGATACTCCTTCCAAACAAAACATCGATCGATTTTATTGGCTTGAAGAAGGAAGATGTAATTGGACAATATTTCTGGGAGGCACCATGGTGGTCTCATTCACCCGAGCTTTCGGAAAAGGTAAAAAAGGCCATCATGAGGGCAAGGAAGGGGGCCCCTTCTCAATTTGATGTTGTCCATGTGGATCCGGAGGGGAACCATCAGGATGTCCAATTCTCCATTAGACCGGTTAAGAACCAAGAAGGTGAAGTGATCTATCTGATCCCTGAAGGGGTAAATGTCACAAAAAGAAAGAATGCAGAAAGGGAACTAAAGAGAACTAGGGATGAATTGAAGGGACTTCTTGAGAACACCAATGACATCTACTTCTCCGTAAACGGTGAGGGCATCTTGACCTTCATCGGGCCCCAGATCAAGAAGTTCGGCACTGACCCTGAGGATATCATCGGAAAGAGTTTTTTCTCATTACTGTCAGCCCTCCATCCTGATGATATTGAGGGATTAAAAAGGATGTTCGAACGCCGTTTCAATGATATGGACGAAACGCCCAACACCTATAGGATACTGGATCCCAAGGGCGGCATTCTATGGTTTGAAGAGAGTAGCAAGCTCATCACCGATGAGAATGGAAATGTGATCTCCGTTAATGGGATCCTCAGGGATATCACTCCAAGAAAGGAATACGAGGAGGAACTCCAGAATCTCAATGAGGTTCTCAGGCTGATAAACAAGATCATGAGACATGATATCAACAACAGGCTCTCCGCAGCACACGGCATTCTTGGTCTGATGATGGAAAAAAAGACCTATGATCCAAAAATAATAGAACCTATCAATATCGCGATCAAGGGATCGATCGATCTGACAAAGAGGATGGCAGATCTGGAGAAACTTGCTCAGGGCAGTGAAGGTTTGAAAGAGTTTGACCTGAGGTCTGTTATCCCACCGATAGTCAAGGAGTATCCCATAGAATCCAACATCACAGGAAATTCCAGAGTACTTGCTGATGATGCGCTGATATCCGTATTCGATAATCTGGTCTCCAACGCGGTGACCCATGGTGGGGCTAAACGTGTAGATTTCGATATCACGGAAATCGATGAAGAGTGCTGGATAAAGATATCAAATGATGGGGCCCCGATCCCAGATAGTATCACAGATCTGCTGTTCGATGAGAGCTTCTCATGGGGGGATCGAAAAGGCAGCGGTCTCGGTCTTTTCATTTCAAAGAAACTGATAGAAAGATATGGAGGAAAGATATCACTAACAGATAGTGAAGACGGGAAGACCGTATTCGAGATACGGCTCTCGATCATATCAAAATGATCATTCTTCATCGGCTCTTGCCTTACCCTGGACGATCACTACCTTACCATCTCGTTCTTCAACAAGACAGAGTTTTCCAGTATCGACGACATACTCTTCCTCGAATTCCTCAAAGCAGGGGGTGGGAAGGAAAACAAAAGGTCTTGGCTCTGTGTCGAGCATGGTATGGTTGCTTGTAAGATGCATGCATTTCTTTGGACACACATCCTCGCATAAACCGCAAAAACAGCATCTACCGTAGGAAACTTCTGGCTATGGTTTCTGCTCCCCCTCGATCTGCACCATCATTATTGCGTCGCAAGGACACGCCATAGCACAAAGTCCACAACTGATGCATTGGTCCAGATCATTGACATGGATCCCTCGATATCTATCGGTAGGGAGAGGATCTCCCTCAATGTCGTTATGCTGCTGGTGAGGTGTCCTGATGGTATGTGGTTTTCTTCCTAGGAACCTCAGGGCCCTGAAAGGCCTGATTGTCTTTCTTACAACATCTCCCATTTGAATCACCTGTCTATATCGGGGGGGCAAACATCCAGTGTTCCCGTGATCAATGCCGTATCTGATATCTCGTATCCACGGAGAACCTGCTCTAGGACATCTATCCCATGGGTGAATGAAGGTCCTCTTACATGCACCCTGTAGGGATATTTGCCGCCTTTGGATACGACATAGTAGCCGTACTCTCCCTTTGAACTTTCCACCCTGGCATGTGCATCCCCTGGTGGAACCATGAAAGCCATTGGTGGTGGGGTCTTGGCCCTTACCGGGCCGGAAGGCATCTTATCTAGAGCTTCCCTGATAATCCTTATGGACTGACCAACTTCGAAATAACGGACAAGCGCTCTTGCCATCCCATCCCCATCTTTTCTGGTGATCACATCGAAATCCAGATCCTCGTAAGCAGCATAAGGGTCATCTCTCCTGATATCGTAACTAACACCAGTTGCTCTCAAGTTCGGACCTGTCACACTATTGGCAATTGCCCAGTCCGAGTCGAAGGGGGACAATCCGATCAATCTTGCATCAGTTACCTTGGATTCGAAGAAGATCGACCAGTATGATGGAAGCTGTTTTTCGATATGGTCCAGAACTTTTCTTACCTTTCTGGGCCAGTTATCTGGCATGTCCCATCTCACTCCTCCAGGCCATATGAAGATGTGATAGACACGGGCCCCTGTCAACTGCTCGAATAGATCGAGAATGTAATCCCTGTCACCGTTCGTCCACATCGGAAGTGTATACAGACCAATGGCCCCACCAAGTCCACCAAGTCCCATGAGGTGAGACCCGATCCTTGAGAGCTCCAGAATAATTGTCCTGATATAATCCGCTCTCCTTGGTACTTCCAATCCCATTATCTCCTCGATGGCCATGGAGTATGCAACCTCGTTCACATCGGGGTCAGGAACACATATCCTTGGAACAATGGCAATGTTTTGCATCCAGGTCCTCTGCTCCATCAACTTCTCGAAGGCTCGGTGAAGGTAACCAGGTACTACCCGTGCTCTGTGGACCATGTCACCGTCAAGCTCCAATCGGAAACCGAAATTCCCATGGATCCCAGGATGCTGTGGGCCGAATATGATCTCGGTGGTTTTGAAATCACTCATTATCATCACCTCCGTCGTTTAGAAGGTGAGGAGGAAGCGATTTCGGATACCTTATATCCGTACCGAACCGTTCAACGGAGTACTGGAGTGCATTGAAATCCTTCCGCATGGGTGGTGGTCCCTCCCAATCCTCAAGTATGAACTGGGTCAGTCTCGGGTTTCCTGGGAAATCCACTCCGAACATTTCCTTGATCTCCCTCTCATATGTGATAGCAGGTCTGAATATGGGTACAACAGAACCGATGGAGGGGTCTTCCCTGTCAATGGTGGTCTTCACCATTATCAATCCCTTTGTTCCGTATGACCAGGTGTGGTAAACAAGTTCGAACCTGTCTTCATCTATCAGATCGATGCATGTCAGCAAGACGAAATGATCGAACCCCATCTCCTTCAGATTCTTCAAAACCAGGTCCTTGAGCTTCGGATCAACCTTGATAACACCTCTTTTTATTGACCTGGCTTCTACCTCGACACCGTCGATCAAACGTTTTATACGCTCCAGAGCACCTTCAAGTTTGATGGAGCCTGGCTTGTAGTCGCCTTTCAACGGATCCATAGCCTTTGTGTGATCCAGTGAGTCTTCAACCATCATAATCACCTCACTTTAGAACAGGCTCCTCCAGAGCCCAATTCGGTCCTCGCTTGAAAACCTTGTCCTGATTGCCCCTGAAGAACTGATAGTTCTCCTTGTAGTTCCTCCATCCAACTGCTTCTCCTTTTCCGATCATAACCTGGAGTTTTTCGAAGGCATGGAAGATCGCTTCAGGTCTAGGCATGCATCCGGCAATGTATATGTCAACAGGAACATAGAGTCCAACATCCTTGATCGTCGCATAGGAGTCCCAGTACATGCCTCCATCAATTGTGCATGATCCATGGCCGAAGACATATTTGGGGTCGTTCATCTGCTCGTAGGACCTGACAACCCTCTTCAGTGTTTTCACTGAAAGATAACCCGTGATCAACAGGATATCTGCTTGTCTTGGAGTTGCCATCGGTCCAATACCGTATCTTTCCATGTCATATCTGGATGTGAAACAAGGTGGGAGCTCTACAGCTCCGCATCCTGTGCAGTACCAGAGCAGCCACATGGATCTCGAGGAAGCCCAATCCGCTACTTTTCTCACAAATCCTCTTTCAGGGAGGTTCGTTATTGGATATCCGTTCTGGTCCAGAAGACCGCCTTTTTGTTCATCGTCTGTCACTATATCACCCCCAAGTTACTGAGGACAACCCAGCCCAGACCGATCAACGCCAATAATGTTGGGAAACCCCAGTAGAAACGTAGCGACTGCCCCATCTTGAAACGTCCGAACACAGCGTTGATCAGCACGCTGATCAAGAACATTATCAGGGCAAGTACAAGCCATACGAAGATGTTCCCTATCAATGCCAGGACACCTCCCCCAGAGAATACTACACCTCCACCGAGGAAGAGGTTCACGAAGATCCCGACCTCGATGACGATGGACATTGCATGCCAGACCATCAGCATTCCAAGGTATTTTCCTCCGAATTCCGCCATAGGGCCGGAAGCTATCTCGGAAGGTGCAACCGGTTGATCGAACGGTTTCTCACCTAACATTGCCTGAAGTGAGATATCAGTAGCAATTGCCGAAAGCGGTAGTGCCAATATAGCCCATTTGAAACTTCCCTGTGCCTGAACTATCTCGGACAAGGATGCAGTATCATAGTACAGCATCACGGTAACAAGGACCATAGCAAATGGCAGCTCATAGGCCATCATCAACATCAACCCTCTTGAAACACCGATCGCTGAATTCGGGTTGCCCGTTGCACCGGTTCCAAGAGCCATACCGAGAGGAGCTATTACAAGCAGGTAGGCAAGGACAATGATATCACCCTGGAAGGATAGAACTGCATCCCCGCCTATGGGAATGAATAGAGCGCACACTATTACGCCAATGACCGCAAAGAGAGCACCCATATCCTGGACCCATGAATGTGTAGTGGATTCACGTTTTC
>JAUVBH010000281.1 GCA_030591285.1 Thermoplasmatota archaeon | reverse complement strand
GCAGAGGTGATGGGATGAGATCTGCAGGTTGGTTGTCACTAACAATAATGATCCTTGTGATCACAGTTCTTGGGGTATTCTACACAGGATTCGAGATCATCGGAGCAATAGGGACCTTGGCAATGATGATAACGGTATGGCAAACATTCACAAATGTAGAGAGGGAAAACGGACAAAGATGATCGTCTCCTTACGCTCTATTCAATATGTTTGCAGATCGCAACCAGTGATCGATCCTTGGTCTCGATCTTCTTCATATCATGATGGCTCAGATAGACAACGTTCATTTCCTTATCAGACCCAACTTTTTCATGTGCTCTCAGGGTCAACCGATCATGACAATGAATTAAGTCCGTTTTGTCATTGTTCCGTAGATCCAGGTATTCCATAAGCCTTTTCGGAACCAGGACAACTCCGTCAACCTCGAAGGATTCGCTTTTCACATAGACCTTCTTTGTGACGAGATATTCATCAGCGATCTTGGGGTCCATCTCATCGAGGATCTTGAATATCTTCACCTTGATCTCGTGCTCGGATATTCCCTTATGGACCTCTATCTGGTTTGCTATATCTTTTGCTACTTTGTGATCGAGCCCTACTGTCTCCAGGGATTCGACAATATACGACCGATGGAACTTCTCCTCGGATCCGTCCTCTTTCCTTACTTTAATTGACATCATATCGCCTCATTGACCATACATCTGTCTTACAAGATTGAGAGACATGGAATATATGACCGGGTGGGGTATTTACATCTATTCACAAATGAATTTGATATTGGATCGATTTTCAATTGATGTGACGTATGAAGACAAAACATTGACAGTATTATTTAGTACCATATTATTCAGGGCCCCTAGAAGGTGCCCACAATGGGAGAAGACGAAAGGTCCGGAAAGGATTTCATCCGCGAGATCATCGATGAACATAACCGCACCGGTAAGTACGACGGAAGAGTTCATACCAGATTCCCGCCGGAACCCAATGGTTATCTTCATATTGGCCATGCCAAATCCATCTGTCTGAATTTCGGTATTGCAGAGGAATATGGTGGAAAATGCAACCTTCGTTTTGATGACACAAATCCCACCAAGGAAGAGGAGGAGTACGTCGACTCCATTATTGAAGATGTTAAATGGCTGGGATTCGACTGGGAGGATAGATTGTTCTTCAGCAGTGATTACTTCGATCAGATGTACGAGTTGGCCCTGGATCTAATAAAGAAAGGGAGCGCCTATGTGGATGATCTAAACGCTGAGGAGATCTCCGAGTATAGAGGGAACGTTACCACCCCCGGCAGGAACAGTCCTTTCAGAGATAGACCAATTGAAGAGAACCTGGACCTCTTTATCAGAATGAAGAACGGTGAGTTCAAGGATGGAGAAAAGGTCCTCAGGGCAAAGATCGACATGGGACACCCGAACATGAATATGAGAGATCCTGTGATGTACAGAATTCTCCATGCATCACACCATAACACCGGTGACAAGTGGTGTGTTTACCCCATGTATGATTGGGCCCATGGACTTGAAGATTCCATTGAAGGGATAACACATTCAATATGCACCCTGGAGTTCGAAAACCATCATCCTCTTTATGACTGGTTCATAGAGGAACTTGGTGTATACCACCCGCTGCAGATAGAGTTCGCAAGATTGAACCTGACATATACCATTATGAGCAAGAGAAAACTTCTGAACCTCGTTGAGGGGAATTACGTCAATGGATGGGATGATCCAAGGATGCCTTCCATCAGCGGTATGAGAAGAAGAGGATATCCTCCTGAAGCTATCAGGGATTTCTGTAGCAGGATCGGAGTGGCAAAGATCAACTCCACGATAGCTTTCGAACTTCTGGAACACTGTGTGAGAGAGAACCTGAACAAGACATCACCAAGGTTCATGGGGGTCCTTGATCCATTGAAGGTCACCATCGAGAATCTTCCCGATGACCATGAGGAGTTCATGGATGTTGTCAACAATCCAGAGGATGAAAGTGCAGGAAAAAGAAAGGTGCCTTTCTCAAAGGAGATCTACATCGAAAGGAACGATTTCATGGAGGAGCCCTTCAAAAAATTCTTCAGATTGGCCCCTGGGAAAGAGGTCAGATTGAGGAATGCTTATCTTGTAACCTGCACCGATGTTATCAAGGAAGGAGATGTTGTCAAGGAACTGATCTGCAGAGCTGACCTTGATTCAAGAGGAGGAAATGCTCCTGATGGAAGGAAGGTGAAGGGAACATTGCACTGGGTTTCCATCAAGCACGCTGCCCAAGCAAAGGTCAGATCATATGATAAATTGTTCACTGTTGAAGACCCACTTTCTGAAGAGGGTGAGTCCACCGATTATCTGAACCCTGATTCGTTGGAGATCAAGAAAGGGTGTATGGTAGAGCCAGCGGTGAAGGAACTTGGACCTGGAAGTAGTTTCCAGTTCGAAAGGCTTGGATACTTCATCATTGATCCTGACACAACAGAAAAAGAACTGGTTATCAACAGGACGATAACATTAAGAGATAGCTGGGCCAAGATGCAGAAGAAGAATTGAAGATCACCCTTTGTAACCGCAGAATTTACACCCATTATTCTTAAGGAATGGTTCCTGATTGCATTTTGGGCAAGGCGGTGCCATTGATATCAATTCCCTATAGTCATCTAATGATAGGTCGATACATCAGCTATTTGCATATCAGTTTCTATCGTGTATCAACAAATTGGAGCAGTGATTCTCGCGAACTCCTTGAAATTGACATGAGAGAAGCAATACGGGAATGGAGTACGCCAGAATATAATGCAAAAGAAAGTGCTCCCGACGGAATTTGAATCCGTGTCGCTGGCTCGAGAGGCCAGCATGATTGGCCGCTACACTACGGGAGCATCCAATTGGCTTGGTACGACCGCCGTAGGTACAAATCCTTTATAAATTTTATCTGGGTTGAAAATTGCAGAAGACTCCTGATGATAGGAT
>JAUVBH010000053.1 GCA_030591285.1 Thermoplasmatota archaeon | reverse complement strand
GGTTTATCGAGATTCCTGTACGCTCAGGGGAGCGGAAGGGCGCTATAAAACAAGCCGTATTTAATCGTTGTGGGAATAGGGATTTCTTCGCACCTAAAGAGGTGCATTCTTGGTGTGACGGTTCTATGCATTCAAAGAAAACTATTATATCGACTGTGACCTTGTCGTTCTACCGCACTCCCTGGAGGTATCGTTTTGGCTCAGGACGATAAACAACATAAGAAGAGGCTCAAGGAGGCCCAGAAGACCTACAACAAGTACTTCAAGGCCTTCAAACAGGGAAAGATCACAAAGGATGAGCTGAAAGAAAGGCTCAGACCATACAAATTCGAGCTTAAGGAGCTTGGATACCCTGTTAAGATCAAGGATGACGACAGACCAGAGGAAGAGGTCAAGAAGGATGCAGGAGAGGCTCCAAAGAAACAGCAGTTGGCTGTTGCCTATAAACCCTGGTCCAAAAGGTCATCTTTGACCATAGAGGAGATCGAGAAGGAAGTGGACTACCTGTCAATAGGTGCTTCCACATCGGAATCCCTGAAGAGGATCTACCAGAACAAATATGGAGAAGAGCTGCCACCCCCCGAGGACCTGGTGCCATTTGAAACAGGAGAGAAAGAGCTTCCCCCGAGAAAGGTAAGAGGTGCCCTTCCATCCGCATCAGATGAAAATGAGGAGGAGGGATCGGAACTCGTTGCCGGGGAAAAGAGGTCCTTCTGGAAAAATATTTTCAAAGAGAAGAAAGAAGCTGCTACCGAGCAGTGATCTCAAGGTGTGAAAAATGGAAAAGGACCACTATGATCAAGCAGCAACCGTGTTCTCACCCGAGGGCAGGGTCTACCAGGTCGAATATGCAAGGGAAGCCATAAAAAGAGGTGGACTGGCACTGGGCATCACCTTCAAAAATGGAATACTGTTCACAATTGATAAATCTATCTTCAGTCCCTTGATCGAGGAGAAAAATCTTGAGAAATTCTTCAAGATCACATCGGACGTCGGAGCGGTTGCATCCGGATTGATAGCTGATGCAAGGGTTCTTATCGATATACTTAGGGAAAAAGCCCAGGAAGAATCCAAGAAATATGGAGAGAAACCGGACATCAGGAACCTTGTCTTGTGGATATCCAAGATCTACGAGGTCTACACAAGATACGAGGGTGTGAGACCTTTCGGTACCGCCCTTATTATCGGAGGAAAGGACCCGACAGGGTATCATCTTTATGAAACCGATCCATCAGGGGTTTTCCATGAGAGAACGGCTGCTGCAATTGGCAAGGGTGCCCAAAAAGCAGTTGAGATACTGGAAACCACTTTTAAGGCGGGGATGACCAAAGAGCAAGCGATCCAGATGGCCTTGGGTATACTCAAAGAAACCCTGGCCGAAAGACCCAAGGATGATCAGAAAGGAGAAGAGATCCACATTCTGACAGACGATGGGTTCGAGAGGATCGATCTTGATGATCCAAAGGATTTCGATAAACTTATCAAATCTGTCACGACCAAGAAGACAAAGAGCAAGCCAGCTCCAAAAAAGAAGGCTGTTGAAAAGAAAAAGGCCCCTGCCACAGATAAACAGCTGAAGGAGTTCCTGGACACAGTCCCGAAAATATCTCCCGATGGAAAGAAGGAACTGGTGAAGAGGTTCAAGGACCTTGATGGCTTGAAAAAAGCATATTTCGATGAGCTAATGGAGATCAAAGGTATCGGCAAAGCAACGGCCGAGCGGATCATCAAGGCAATTGAAGCTTTGAAATGATACCCCGATCACCATACATCCAAAGACCTACAGGTCCTTGGTGTTCTGGATCAATTTAACACATGCTTCAACAGCAGTTTTTGCATTCTCTATTCTGGCCTGGGCTTGACTTCTGGTCATCCCAGGACCGGTGATACCCAGTCCAGCAGGCTTTCCAGATTCGAGAGATATATCGATTATCTTCCTTGCTGCATGCTGGATCACAACCTCATCATGGTCGGTCTCTCCCTCGATAACAGCACCCAGTGCCACAACGCCGTCAATATCGTCCCTTGCGATGAGTTTCTTCAGGGCGAAGGGTAGATCGTAAACGCCTGGGACGAAGACCTCCAAACCGATCTCGCACCCAAGGAACTCTGCATGGGCCTTTGCTCTTTCAAGCATCATTGTGGTTACGTCGAAATTGAATTCCGATACGACGAAACCCAGTCTAATCCTTTCTTCGGTCATGATATTTCCTCCTCAATGTTTGAACGTGCTTTGTTCGCCGGCATCAACAGGTCCGACATCCTCGAAACCCTGTCTTTGACCGGTCCCGGCCTGTTTTCTCAGCTTCTCTGGTTTGAACAGAAGATAGAAGGTGTTCCGGGCATGCTCCCTTGTTCTGTTCTCTGTCACGGCCTTGAGCTCCTTGTCATCTTTTGCCTCATCCATATGGATGAACACTTCGATGATGTGTGTATTTGTCATCAACTGGGCCTGGATGATGCCCTGACTTGCCTCATGGGTACAGGTCTTGTCGATCGGTTCCTTCCCGGGCATGCCAAGGGCCATGACAATGGAGCAATCCTCCTCTTCGATCATCTTCTTGCATGCCACAGGGAGGTCCTTTACTCCGGGGACGGTCCTCCTTATAATTCTGAATCCACTCCCCATTGATCTGAGCTCATCATTTGCTATGGATCCCATATCGATCCTGGAAAATGTGGTGTCAACGACACCGATCCTCTTCAATAAGGGGCCCCCTTCTCGATACGGGCCAGTAGATCAGATGTTGCCTGTATATCGCCAGTTCTCTTGTCCAACCTAATGACCTTGATATCCAACCCTTCTTCCTTCAACTCCCTGGAAAGGACCTCTATATCGGGGGATTGGTCATATCCGATCGCGATGATATCCGGTTGGAGCTCGTGAACGATCCTGTGTTTATCATCCTCGTATCCAAGGAGAGCGGCATCCACCCATTTTATGGATGAGACCATTTCCCGCCTCGACCTTTCATTCACGATGGGGTGCCTCTTGAGGTTCTGCACCGTGGCATCCCTTGCGATGACAATTATCAGTTCATCTCCAAGGGCCTTTGCTTGCTCAAGGAAAGCAAGATGACCGGGGTGCATCAGGTCGAAAACACCAGAGGCCATTACCCTCCGCCCCTTCTTGGGTGGGAGGATACTCATCTCTGTCCTGGTAACTTCTTCATGAGCCGGAACCTCGACATCTCCGTGGGGTTTGGGATCATAGTTCTTCTTCCAATCCCCATCCCATTCTTTCCAGGCTGAAATTATCTGACGACCTTCCAGGAATGGAATATCATGCTCTTTGGCATATTGGATCACCTTCTCCTTGGGCATGGCCTTTCCATTTTCACCCATTATCTCACAGCCAACGGAAACTCCTGATAGTCCTGCCATTGTCGAAAGGGCGCAGGATAGTTCAGTATGACCGAACCTGGTCTCGAGAATGTGATCGGATCCAATACAGATCGGTATGTGGCCAGGGGACCGGAAATGCTCTCCGAAATGTGAAAGAGCCTGCGCCTCAGTAAGATCAGGAGTCTCAAGAGATAGATCCCCGAAGCTCTTAACGGTGAGGGATCGGTCATTATCCGTGATACCGGTAAAGGTATTACGATGATTGATAGCGACTGAGAAAGAGGACCTGTTATCATAGGGAATATCATCGGATATCAGAGCGTTGAAGACAGGATAATCCTTCTTGAACTGCGGGAAGACCTCTTGAAGGAATGGTAGGCCCAGCTTGTCCCTAATATCTGGTCTGACCATCAGGAAGATCAGGCCGCCTCCATCTATTCTCATTTGTTTGATATGTTCTGGTTTGCAAAACTCTGCCGCAAGGAAGAAATCACACTCCTCTTCACGGCCGTCAGCATCATAGACCAGGACGAAGCGACCGTCCTTGAGGGCGTCCAGTGCTTTCTCTATCTCCATGTCTGCCATCGGACCCACTATCGTGGATGTTTAAATAAATATTTTGTAATTACCAACATATTGGTAATCATTTATGCTCTGGACCCTTTCTTTTTGATGATCGATCCGTGACCTCTTTCATGTGGACCATTCCATCCTTGGACCTATCTTCGGCAGATGTCACATCGTCGAGGTCGTAGACCCGGCCTTCGATATCGAGGGCTTTTTCCAGAAATGGTCTGGCCTCTTCCATTTTCCCCTGCTTCTGAAGGATTCTTCCCTTGGAATACAGAGCAGGGTAATATCTATCATCCAATGAAATTGCTCTCTCATAAACATCCAGGGCATCCTCATCTTTTTCCTGCGCTTCAAGGACAGCACCCAGATTGTTCCACAATTGAGGATTATCCTCAATGGAATCCAGTAATGATCTAAGCACTCTTTCCGCTTCATCGAATCTTCCAAGTTTGATCAAGACAACAGATCTGTCATGCATCAGTTCAATGGGAGCATCTTCAAGCTGAGAGGCCATATTGTAGTGTTCCAGTGACATCTCCAAGATTCCAAGTTCACGATAGATGAGCCCCATGATCGAATGGACCTTCCAGGTCTGTTCGATGTACGGCTCAACCGCTTTAAAGCAGAGGAGGGAGGGTCTCCACTTACCGTTGGAGAGATATGTTTGTCCAAGAGCTGCAACACCATTCACAGCGTCCAGCATCTCTTCTGCCGGAGGCCAGGTTGGGGACCTCATGACCTTCAGAGCTATCTCAGAATTGGTGGACCGGTCCTTGTTCTTCTCAGCGTTCTCGAAAGCCAACAACGCATCCTTGATGGCCAGGGTGTGCAGGCAGTAGAGGCCAAGCAGCTCCCAACCAAGAGTGAGGGAATTGTCAAGGTTAAGACACTTCTCAAGCGGGACAGCCATACTATCGAAACTGCCTTCCTCAAAATGGGATCGTGCCTCTTTCAGAAACTGAACAGCTTGTACGTGTCTATCGTAATCCTCGTCCATCCTGCCAAAGTATGGCCTGGTCCCGTATAACGATTTCCATCATGGGAAGGTCATTCTGGGATGGATGCCCAACCATTGTTCACCAGAACATCCACTTCATCAGGTTCTATCCAATTATTCACTGGAAAATGCTTATTGCATCTGGAACAGCTCAGGAGTGAAGAGCCGTATTTTATCATTGGGTCATAGCAGACAGGGCAGAGGGGACGAATTCGGCACTTGAAATCACTATAGAACTTATGATCCTCTTTGCAAACATACCCCTTGATGGAGAAGGTGTATTTGGTGACCGCTCTCTTTGTGATCTCACCGCCCATGAGCTTCAGGCCGTAGATGGACAATCTCTCCCCATCAACATCGATCTCGATATCTCCATTGATATCCTTCGTGGGAGAACCACACCTCTTGCACGGTCTCCTGATACTGAAGGTCGGATCCTCAACCTTTTTTTGAGGAGGACAATCGATCTCAGGTTCGTTTGATATGACCTCGTGAGCCGAGAGAACATGCCCGCATTTATCGCAAGCTGTTGCTGTTTGATCACACTGATAAGCACTGCAGTTAGGACAGTAGAGCATCCCGGGACCCCCAGAACATCATGGATGTCAAGGATATTTCTATTTACTCCCCTTTTTCCTGATGTACAGGTATACACCCACACCAATGAAGGCAATGACAATGATGATGATGAAGATCGTCGCTCCACCTTCGGAAAGTCCACTCTTGGATGAAGTTCCCTTGAGTGTCACATCGATCTGGGAATCTTCCTTTTGCTCCCATCTCAATGTCCCTTCCATTCGGTCATAGGTAGCGTTGATGGTATAATCCGAACGCGGAATATACTCGAATGAAGCAGTTCCCCCTCCGTCGGTTACCAGTTCGAACGTAGAACCATCTATCTCTGATGTGATATTGACAGCAGCCCCCGGGACAGGTTCCCCCTTGCCATCGATGACCTTTACATCCATGTTCGAAAATGGTGCAAATGAGGCATAAGGTCTGGGGATAATATCAACAAGGTCATCAAAGGCATATTCCGGATGTTCCCTGGCGTGATCCTCAACTATGAAAGGTTCACCGCAGGAATGTCCGAAACGGGCCCATATCTCCATTCGCTGGGCCATGCTCCTGTTGGTCACCTTTCCGTCAAGTGAACCATGGGGATAACCCGAAGCGTTCTCAACATGCCCGCACAGGGTATGAGAGCATGGATTGATCTTTTCCTCCACAGTATCGTAGTGGTCCCCAAGATATTCCATTCCTTTGTAAACTGTGATATTTCCGTAATCCCTGTCACGGAGCTGTTCTAGACGAACCCACCTTGGATAACATCCATGATCCCAGCCCTGGACCGCCCCCATCTCCTTGGCGACTTCCGGATCCCAGGGGTAGTTGCAGGATGGGAGAAATCCGTTCTTGGTCCTTTTCAACTCCCACTCATAGCTCCCAAGTTCAAGGATGGCAACCTCGTTGGTCTTTGTGTCTGCAAGGAGATAATCTCCGCAGTATGCTCCGTTGGTATCTTCGAGCATGATATCCTTGAACGAATCAATGGAATCTGCATATTGGACCGCTTTCCTCAATCTGACAAAGGATGGAGTTCCCAACCATTGGTATGGCCCTGTTCCGAGTGTTGTCTCGGCAATGACCATACCTGCAGAATTTGTGTAATATTCCGTCCCAGACCAGATCATTCCGGCAGTGACCTCCATGAATATCCTATGACCATTATTGGGGATGATGTCGATGAAAATAGCGTGAGCAGGGCTCAGGAAATAGGGCATCCAAAGTGACTGCCCCAGGACGAAACCCCCGTCAGCAGTGGCATCCCCGGTGGCAACAAAGGCACTGCAGTGGTGAGGAGTTCGAGGTTCGTAGAGCGGTAGATCTGTATCGAAAGGAAGCCACCACCAGGGATTGCCTGGAAGGTCCATTCTCCACCAGATATCCCAAATGGAGTTCAATGCAAGTATATCCCATCGGTCAACAAGATCACCCATCGGGTTTGTTGCACCATTCTCAGCTGCACCCCTTGCGATCCCGTCAATTTCCTGTCGTTGGTCTTCAGGAACGTTAACCCAGTAAGTCATCCCCATTATCCTGACCTGTCCCCAATCAGTCCCGTAGCTCCTTTCCGTGGCATGGGCGTAAGCAGAAATTGAAATGGGAACAAGATCAGCCAGAAGAGAACCATGCTGGTATCCGATCTCATCAGGGGTACCAACGACCTGAATATACCGGAAACCCTCCTTTTCCCAGGAGAAACCACCGTAAGGTGCTGGCTGACCGGTAACTATGGTTGCTGATGCCATGTCAGAAAATGATAGTAGCAGCAATCCCGTTAGGATCAGGAGGGGGAGCCCCCTCCTTAATTGCAGGGTCATATCTCATTGTCTCCTTTTATTGAAAGCCATAATAGATGCAAAGAAGATCGCTAGGATCATTATCATTGGTTCAAAACCTGGTACGGATACACCGCGCTGTCTTAAGAAAACTGAATATGAAGCTGATTCGGAGACAGCATTGTTCATGATCGCCTGATCAGAGTAGACATTGATCTTGACCACTTGGATCGTATTCCGGTACCCATCCCATCTTTTTGGGGTGGCGATATGGATCGGGATGATGATCGTCTTCTGATAAGGTACATCCCATTTTGTGGTTTCGAAAACGAAGGCCCACCCATTTGCTTCCATGGTATCCCTTCTATCGATCTCAATGGTTATGGTATCGTCACCATTTCCTTCATTGGTCACCTCGATCTCAATGTCGAACTCACCACCGGGGGATGTCTGGACAAATGAATGCTGAGACCGAACCCTGTATTCATAGAATTGATCAACATATATGAAAACCTCAACCGGATCAATTGTTCCAGACATTCCTGTATCCGGTTCATAGGACCAAGTGCCCGATATTCTCAAGGATTTTGTTGCATCCAGACCAGAGGTCTGCATCTCTGCCGGGACCCTGACAGAAACCGAGAAGCCGATCTGCTTCATGTTCTTGGTTAGGATCAGTGAGGGTATCTTCGTAACCTCCCACCCCTCAACCTCTGCCACCAGGTCAACTATCACGAACTGGTATTCCAGGTCCACCGGTTGTTTACCATCGATCTTTCCAGTCAGGGTGACTATTCCTCCCCTTGAGGGATCCACCTTGGCATGCAGAGCTCCCTGGTCAGGGATGATCGTGACCAGAGCATCACCTATAGCATCGGCTGGTTCTGAAGCTTTCATCGATCCAATGAAAGAGACTGCCATTATCACCAGGATCAGGATCATCGACCTGATCTTACAATGCTTCATTGTTTGGTGGAGGTGAAATGACATATTTAATCCTTCTAATAGCAAACTGGTAACAATTGCCGAAATCGGGGATGATAGAGCAGGAGCTGATCAATGAAATGAATAATCCAAAAAGTATTACAACCTTCCCTCCGATACCATCAAAACTTAGGGGGAAGGAAGGTGGACTATCTTATCGCTGGAGGCAATGGTTTCATCGGTTCAAACCTGATCGCCCATATCCTTGCCAGGGAACCTGATGCAAATGTTATCAATCTTGATACCTCAAGAAAGGAGGCTATGGAGGAATACATGTCCATATCGAAGCATCAGGGCAGGTACACCTTCAAGGAAGGTGACATATGTGAACTTGCCTCGTATGAACACTATCTGAAGGTTTCTGATGTCATCATCAACTGTGCCACCGAGAATGACAGGGCTCATATGACAGAAAGGTTGGAGAAGTCCAT
>JAUVBH010000062.1 GCA_030591285.1 Thermoplasmatota archaeon | reverse complement strand
GCTGATAAGGTCGTAGGCATCCTTCTTGGCCACGCGTGGACAAGAGGCAGGATTTAAAAAAGACTTTTCATCCTCAGAGAAGAGATTCCAGGTGCTTCGGAACCACATTCCTTCTCATGAGGTTCTGGGACTGGATGCGGGTATATCTGTAGAGAACATCGCATTTATCGTCCTGGAAGTCCCATGGACAGACAATTACCAGGTCGCCCTCTCTCATCCACATCCTTTTCTTCAATTTTCCACGGATACGGCCCAGTCTCATCTTTCCATCCTGGCAAAAAATCTTGAGATGGCCTCCGCCCAGAGCTTGGTCGATCACACCGAAGATCTCCCTCTTTTTCCTATTTGGGAGCTTTACTCTAACGTATTCCTCCCCACCACCACCGTATGTCGGTTGTTTTATCTCCATGGAATGCGGATCTTCTGCCAAAGGACCACCTTTTTGTAAGCCAGTACGGAAAATCACCTATATTGAACTACTTATTAAAGGATTCCCCGGCCCAGATACCACCCGCCCCATTCAAATATTCCTTATTCTTTCACCAATTGGTGATGTAAGTGAACCCCATCCGTGCCAACCCCCTTTCCCTCGATATCGAATATGCGATCAGGGACGTCATTATTCCTGCTACAGAACTGGAAAAACAGGGACACAGGATAATGAAACTGAACATCGGAGATCCTAACAAGTATGATTTTGATACCCCGGACCTCATCAAGGATTCGGTCAAGGAAGCGTTGGAGCTTGGATTGAATGGATACGCTCCATCCAGCGGACTTCCACAACTTGTTGATGCGATCAAGATGGATGAAAGATCACGTGGGAACAACATCGAGAGCAACGATATCATTGTCACCCATGGAGTGACGGAAGCACTTCAGATGTTGTTCTACGCATCACTTTCACCTGGCGATGAGGTACTGGTTCCAGGCCCATCCTATCCTCCTTATATCACCTATGTTAAAATGATGGGAGCAATTCCTGTCCCATACCGAACCATAGAAGAAGAGGGCTGGGTTCCGGATGTTGATGATATCCGCTCAAAGATCGGCCCAAAGACAAAGGCACTATCGATCATCAATCCCAACAATCCAACGGGAGCACTTTACGGATCTAAAACCATCAAACAGATCGGGGATATTGTTGGAGAACATGGATCGTCCTTCATCATCTCCGATGAGATCTACGATCTGATGACCTTCGATAAGGAGACACCGTCCACTGCAAACGAGAACAAGGACCTCCCGGTGATCACGATGAACGGGATCTCCAAGATCTACCTGGCGCCTGGTTGGAGAGTTGGTTATCTGTCCATAAGGGATCCGGAGGATCAATTGTCAGAAATAAGGGATGGTGTGGAAAGACAATCCAGAGCCAGACTCTGTGCAAATTCCATCTGCCAGTATGGATACTACAAAGCCCTCACTACCAACAGGGACCACATCAACAACACCATGTCAAAGCTCAAGAAGAGAAGAGATCTCGCCCACAGAAGACTTAACGAGATCGAGGGAACTTCAACACAGCTTCCAGGCGGAGCTTTCTACATGTTCCCCAAAATAGACTGCATCAAAGAAGGACCATGGAAGGATGACAAGGAGTTCTCACTGGACCTGCTTAAAGAAGAAAAGGTTCTGACTGTATTTGGTTCCGGCTTCGGCAAAGAGTACGGCTCTGACCATTTCAGGATAGTCATTCTACCCCAAGAAGAGGTGCTGGACGAAGCTTTCGATGGTATGGATCGGCTGATCAAGAAACGAACACAACCGTAGAAATGCCAAATAAAATTGTAACATTCCTTCAATTACCATAAGATTTAATAGACAAATTGCAATCCTATGGAAGTTGTTGTAACATACGACCACGGCCCTAATATGTTAGGGTGAGTTATAATAACGGGTGTGCGTGGGTCGTGCACAGACGTTTGGTGCCCCGGGGTGTGTACATATGGCAAGAAGTCCGTTAAAGATAGTACTGACCGTGTTGGTACTAATGGTAGCTTGGATGATGCTGACATTAAGGACCGATATAGACGGCCTGGTCCAGGAGATCATTGCAGGAGCTTTGATCGCCTTGGCTCTGGGAATCTTTTTATCGGGTATCCTACCCGATGCAGGTGAAGGAAACCCTGTGAAGAGGATATTGATGTTCTTTGTTTTCCTGCTGATCTTCTTCAAGGAAATGATCCTGGCCAATATCGATGTTGCATTCAGGGTACTTCACCCGAAGATGCCCATAAAGCCAGGAATAGTCGAGGTTAAACCAGGCATGAAGTCAGACATGGGTAAGATGATCCTTGCTAACTCCATTACACTCACCCCCGGAACCCTTTCAATGGACTATATCGATGATTCACTTTTCATTCACTGGATCAGTGTTGAGGATGACCCGGAGGAAGCCATGAAACCTCTTGACAAGGCGGTCAAGGAGGTGTTCCCTTGAGCATCCCACTCTGGTTCATATGGATAGCAGCAAGCATGGGAGGAGCAGGGCTGATCTTGGCTCTGATGAGGGCTTTCCTTGGCCCGACCACTCCCGACAGACTTGCAGCCGTCGACAACATGACCACCATCATCCTATCTCTCATTCTGATAACAGCCCTGATCTTCGGGTCCAGCATTTACATCGATGTTGGACTTGTATACGCGATCCTATCGTTCATAGGAGTAATTGTATTCGCAAGATACCTGGAGGGAGGCCCATGATAGCCATCAATGTTATCATCGGGATGGTCCTGATCATAATAGGACTATCATTCCAGGTCCTTGGCGCCCTTGGACTCATCAGACTTCCAGATGTTTACAACAGACTCCAGGCAGCTACCAAATCCATCACACTTGGAGCCATATCGATTGCGATAGGTGTAGGTGTAATGGATCCAACCCTGCTCACCAAGGCCATTCTGGTTGCAGTTTTCCTCCTCATTACAAACCCGATCTCTTCCCATGCAATAGCAAGGGGAGCATACAGAAGTGGAGTACCCCTCTGGAAAGGATCCGTGGTGGACAAGTATGGTCCAGCCCTTGAAAGAAAGGAGAGGGAGGTGAAAGAATGAACGAACTGGTTTTCATCGCTCTTGCGACTTTGATGTTCATATTGATGATCGCCCTTGCGGTCATGGTGATCAGGTCCAAGGATCTGATCAAAGCGGCCATCCTTCTATCCGGAGTATCTTTGATAGCTTCATTTGTGTTCGTTCTCCTCCGGGCCCCGGACGTGGCGATGGCAGAAGCATCGATCGGCTCTGCACTTACAGCGATAATATTGGTATTTGCGATCAAAAAGACCAACCGCTTCGAAGAGGGAGGTGAGGAGAAATGATGGAAAGAACAACCTTCCACAGATCTCTCCCTGCCATCGCACTTGCTCTATTGTTCGCTGCAACCTTATTTGTTGCATTCGTCGAGGTCGATTTCGGCGAACCCAGGATCGAGGAAGAACTTCCTGTGAATTACCAACCCGGGGAAGAGATCGACACCGAGAACATCACCACACCTGGGTTGAGATACCTTGCGAACAGCTCAGAGGAAACAGGTTCAGCGAACCTGGTTACTGCTGTTGTTGTCAACTATCGAGGTTTCGATACTTTGGGAGAAGTTACGATTCTTTTCCTTGCAGCAACAGGGGTCGGTGCACTTCTATCCTTCATCAAAGATGATGATGAAAAGAAGAAGAAAAAGATCCTCCCTCCAAGTTTGATCTTGAACAAGGGGGCAAGACTTGTGCTTCCATTGATTATTCTCTTTGGCGTATACGTGTTCCTTCACGGGCATCTATCGCCTGGAGGAGGTTTCCAGGGAGGTGTGATAATTGCCTCTGGAATGCTGCTTTTCTACATCGCAGAACCTACAAAGGGAGCTTCCCACAAAGTGATCTCAATAATAGAATCCACAGCTGGGTTGGCTTTCATCGGACTCGGTATAGTTGGTCTGATGACCGCTTCCAAGATCTTCCTGGCCAATGACTTTGCCGGCGATTGGGGAGAGGTTGGAATGCTTGTTTCAGCTGGACTCCTTCCCCTGATATACATTGCAATAGGGTTCAAGGTGGGTTCGGAAATGACTGGCCTTGTTGAGAAGATGAGGGGGGATGGATCATGAACGGTCTGGCTCTCGTATTCTACGGAGGTATTCTGCTTCTGATCGCGGTAGGTATCTGGGGCATTCTGTCTAGACGCAACCTGATCAAGGTCATTATGGCAATAACTATCATCGCTACCGGAGTGAATCTCCTGCTTGTCTCTGTGGGTTACATCTCCGGCAGGGCTGCTCCAATAGTTGGAGGAGACACTGGAATTGATGCTTCATCCACAACAGGAAGTGTTGTTGATCCCATTCCACAGGCACTTGTTCTGACGGCTATCGTCATCGGCCTGGCAACAACTGCTTTGGCACTGGTCGCTGCGGTTGGATACTACAGAAAAACAGGTTCACTGGAACTGAAATCCTGGTCGTATGGTCTTACCAACGAGAAGGAGGTGAAGAAATGACACCTGATCCTGTTCTTCTAATAGTGATACCATTGCTGGCAGCCTTCCTGACACCTCTTGTTGCCCTTGGGTCCAAGAAATTTGCCAGGTATGTTCCATTGATAGGTGTACTTGCCATGGGAGTGGTTTCCCTCTTGCTCCTAAAGGACCTTATTGAGGTACAACCACGAACATATGGTGCTTACAATACGATCGAAAGCACAACGGGAGGATTCCAACCACCCTTTGGTATCTCCCTCATTGTCACTCCTCTTGGTGGTTTGATCACTTTCGGAATGATAATGGTCGCTCTTTATGTTCTCGTTACAAGCATCCAGAAGAAGGAGGACGACAAGGGACCATGGTTCGAAATGATGGCGATGATGGCAACTGCAGGTGCAGTTGGCATGGTCATCACCGGTGACCTGTTCAATATGTTCGTCTTCCTGGAGATAACTTCCATTTCTGGTACTATTCTTGCAGCCCTTCCCCGGGGCAATGGTGAGAAAGGACTAAACTGGAAGGGAGCTGCAGGGTATGCAGTGATCTCTGCCCTGGCCTCCTTCCTCATACTTGCGGCCATAGCCCTCTTGTATGGAGCTACATCCACTCTGAATATCGCTCAGATGGCAGAGAGGGTGGGAAGTATTGACACCTTCGTTGCGGGAACCGCCCTTCTTCTGATGATAATCGGATTTGGAATAGAAGCGGAGATCTTCCCCCTGAATGGATGGGCCCCTGAAGTTTACAGAGGCTCCCGATGGGGTACTTCTACCATATTCTCCGGTATCATCGGAAAGGCAGGACTGATCGCAATGCTGAAGGTGGTCACTGTGATCCTCGCTCCAGCACTGGAGGGGAACATCGCAATGGATATCCTCCTATGGGGCGGTGTCATTACCTTCATCGTGGGTGAAGCAGCAGCTTTCACCTCAAAGGACCTCTACCGGCTATGGGGATTCTCATCCATCGGAATGTTCGGCCTTATTCTTGCTGCATTCTCCCTTGGAGGAGAGAACGGGATCTATGCAGCTGTCCTGATCATGATCGGGCACCTTATCTCCAAACCAGTTCTGTTCTCCCTGACCGGTGCGATGAGACACAAGGATAGGGACCTTCCACTTTCAGTTCTGGATGGCCTGATGGGAAAGTCCAGGGTGACAGCATTCCTGTTCATTGGAGCTGCTTTGATGCTCCTTGGTATGCCGCCATCCCCAATATTCTGGGGGAAGTATTTCCTTTTCTCAGGAGCAGGTGGAGAATCGAACTGGCTATTGGTTGGACTGTTGATAGTTGGAACACTACTTGAAGCAGGGTATATTGGAAAACTGCTTTGGAGGGTACTCCCAAAGAAGGAAGAAGCGAAGGCTTTCAAGCTGCCCATCACCACCACCGTGATGGCACTGATCGCCGTTGCCCTGGGAGTCTTACTGGGAGCTGTTCCTGGATTGCTTCAGGATATCATTGATCTGGTGGTCCTCGAGTTCGGTGGTGCCATTATCATTCTCGCGGGGGTGATCTGATGAGTGACCTTTTCAGCGTTGAGATACTTCTGGGCATACTTGTCATTGGAACCGGTCTGTCCTTCCTGACCTACAGAATGAAATGGATCTCCGGAATAGTTGCATTCCTGTCAGGTCTTCTTGGAGCGATCGTTGTCATAGCAATGGGAGTAATGGACAAGCTTCCAGAGGAGTTCATGGAGATAGAATTTTTTGACGGTCTCCAGATCTCCCTTGGGATCACCTGGTTCTCATATCTGTTCATGGCATGTCTGGTGGTACTAGCACCGTTAGTGCTGCTGTACTCTCTTGAACCAATGAGGGAGAAAGCGACCAAGACCCCATTCTATGGATTGTTCATGCTTTCACTTCTTGGGGGCGCCGGTGTCACCATGGCGAGGGACCTGCTTTCAATGTTCATCTTCTGGGAACTTATGACCTGGTCGGCTCTTCTACTGATAGGAAATGATCGAAGACCCGCTGGAAGGGCTTTCAAGATTTACCTCGGATTTGGAATGCTTTCAGCCGGAGGAATACTGACCCTGATAGCTCTTGTCTCCAGCTCGGGATATGGAATGGATTTCGCAGGAGTAACTGCATCCGTTCTCGATGGAAGTGATGGTTACAGGATCGCTTTCCTCGTCATCGGTCTGATAGCTTTCGGAACGAAGGCGGCCATTATCCCGTTCCATATCTGGGCCCCGGAGGCTTACACATATACTCCCGACAGCTTCACGGCCTTCTTCTCTGGAGGTCTATCCAAGACCGGTATCTACGGTGTTTTCCTGGTTGTCGACGTTTTCATCGGCATGGGAATACTTGCAACGTACGGCTCCTGGAACGACCTCACAGGGATAGGTATGATAATTGCGATCTTCGGAGCTCTGACAGCACTTATCGGAGGAATGTTGGCTATGTTCCAAGATGATGCTAAAAAGCTGTTAGCTTACTCCTCTGTGTCCCAGATTGGATACATATTCGTTGGTATCGGGATCGGAGGTTCTGTGGGAACTGCAGGAGCTCTCTATCATGTTCTGAACCATACAATGTTCAAAGCGGTGCTCTTCATGGGTATTGGAGCAGTGATCTACAGGACCGGTGAACATAAACTGTCAAGAATGGGAGGTATGATACATGTCATGCCTGCAACTTTCTGGATGTTCCTCGTGGGAATTTTTGCGGCGGCCGCCATACCGATAACTTCGGGTCTGGCCTCCAAGTGGCTCATATATGAGGGAGCGCTGGAGAAAGGCGTGGGGATGATAGTTCCTATCCTCTTCCTCGCTTCAGTGTCTGCTTTCCTCTATTCCTTCAGGATATTACAAGGAGGGTTCATGGGGCAACTAAGAGATGAGTTCAAGGACGTCAAGGAAGCTCCCTTGACGATGATGATCCCCATGGCGATCATCATGATAGCTCTCATTGTCTTCGCATTCATCCCAGGGGCCCCGATGGAGCTGATATCCAGAGCAATGGGTGACATTGGAATGGAAGCTCCCAAATATTCTGTGATCGAGCTTGGGTCCGGGGTGGGAACTTACTCAGGTCTTGTGGTGATGATAGCTACTGGGATCGGGTTTGTTATCGCCTGCATCATGTTCTTCGCAGGACCACGTGGAAGACATATCTCCCTCCGAGATACCTTCACAGCAGGTGAAGAGCCCATGGACAAGATGGACCGCAAGTTCCACTATGCTTTCCACTTCTATGCTCCATATGAAAGGGTTCTGAAACCTTACTTCGGGAATTACATCAAGAAAGGTTGGGGGAAAGTTTACAGAGGAGCTGCTCAAGTGGCTAGATTAACACGAACGATCTTCAACGGTGACGTGACCGGTTACCTCTGGCTTATATTCGTTTCAATGATTATCGTAGGTGTTATTCTCTGGCAGTACGGGGGGTGGTTCTAATGGCCTGGGCGACACAAACATGGGTCATGGCCTTCCTAGCTCCGATCATTGTTTTCATGGCAGGACATCTTTTCCTGGGCATAGCCAGGAAGGTAACTGCAAGGATACACCGAAGAGTTGGACCACCTGTACTTCAACAGTACATCGATGTGATGAAGCTCTTC
>JAUVBH010000172.1 GCA_030591285.1 Thermoplasmatota archaeon | reverse complement strand
GTCCCTCCATCTGCCTGGAGCACATCACAATCCACCCAGAGGGTTCTTCCGCCAAGTATCTTCAGATCGACAGCAGTTCTCAAGCTCCTTCCAATAAGTCTTTCTATCTCCTGTGTTCGGCCTTTCGCTCCTTTTCGCTCCCTTTTGATCCTGGTATTTCCTGACCCAGGCAGCATATTGTAAGTTGCAGTCAGCCATCCCTGTTTTGCCACACCCTCCTTCATTAGCCACGGAGGGACTGTCTCTTCGATCATAACGGTGCATAGAACCTTGGTCCTCCCAAAACTGATCAAAACGGAACCAGGCGGGTTTTCAAGGAAGTTTGGTGTTATCTCAACGGTCCTGAGTTTATCGCTTTCTCTGATCATGGAAGGCCTCAAAGATGCGAATTATTGTATCAGAGATAAAGGTATTGGTAGGTCGAACTCAGATCTTCTTCCTGTTATCAATGACCCTTTTTGCTTTTCCCTGGGTTCTTGGAATGGTCCCAGGTTCAAGAAGCTCGATACGAGCCCTTAGTGTTAGTGATTCTTGGAGCTGGGTGCTAACCTTCTGTGCCAGTTCCTTGAGGTCTAATTTTCCCCAGAATTGAGGTGCCACTTCAACCTGAACATGGAGATTGTCCAGTTTTGTCGTTTCAAGTACGATCTGGAACTGTTCTCCAAGTTCCTCGATCCCGACAAGGATGTCCTCGATCTGTGATGGGAAGACGTTGACACCACCCACTATCAGCATATCGTCAGACCGTCCCTTGATCCTCATTATTCTTGGATGGGATCTTCCACAGGTGCATTTTTCCCAGTTGATCACTGCCAGGTCCTTTGTCCTGTATCTCAAAAGAGGCATGGCCTCCCTGGAAAGCATAGTGAAGACTATCTCACCCTTTTCACCAGGTGGTAATACCTCTCCGGTATCGGTATCGATCGTCTCCACATAGAACTCATCGGACCATATGTGAAGTCCATTTTGTTCGGGGCACTCGACAGCTACACCAGGACCGTAGAGTTCTGACATCCCGTAAAGGTCCTGTGCTTTGATCCCCAATGCCTTTTCAATATGCTTTCTTGTCTCATCGGACCAAGGTTCTGCACCGAACATGCCTATCTTAATGCTAAGCTCTGATGGGTCAACCCCTTCCTCCTTTAGAGCTTCAATAAGATAAAGGGCATATGATGGTGTGCAGCAGATAACTGATGATTTCATATCCTTCATCATTCTTATCTGTCTCTTGGTGTTTCCAGTGGCTGTTGGGATAACCATTGTTCCAAGCCTTTCTGCTCCCATATGGAAACCAAGGCCTCCGGTGAAAAGACCATATCCGTATGCATTCTGGACTATGTCCTCCGGTGTGACACCTGCACATGAATAGCATCTGGCCATGAGGTTTGACCAGGTATTGAGATCGTTCTCGGTGTATGATACAACTGTTGGTATTCCCGTTGTTCCCGATGAAGCATGGAGCCTGTGGACATTTTCGAGGGGAACGGCAAGGATGCCGTATGGATAGTGATCTCTGAGATCGTCCTTGACCGTGAACGGTACCTTGGCAATATCCTCAAGGGTCTTGATATCTTCCGGTTTCAACCCGATCTTATCGAATTTTTTCCTGTATAGCTCAACATTGTCATAAGCATGCTTGATCTGTTTTTGGATCTTCTCCAGCTGAAGTGCCCGGATCTCATCCTTAGCCATGAACTGTTCCTTTTCCTGAAACATCTATTGTCCCCCTATGATATTGTTCCACTGTCCTTTTTTCATTATCAGGACGAAATCTTGATCACCCTGGAATTGGACGGGATGCACACCTGAATATGAATGGGTTAAATTAGCTTTTTGCAGAAATGTAACCTTGGAAAGTTCGTCGAAATATTATTAATGGAAATCATCCTACCTGGGATGGGCTCATTGATATGAGCTTATTGACGACCTTTGGTGTTTATATCTGTCGTTCATTAATGTTCAGGAGTGTTGATGATGGGTTATGTTCTGAGATGGGGAAACAAGACTTGGTTGTATGGAGGAGCTCTTGGTCTAGGATTCGGGATGGCTATTCTTCTACTATTTTGGAAGATGCTCGGCCAGGGGGCGTTCTGGAACTACTACTCACCAATGCTGGGATATTATGTCCTTATCTCGATATGCCAAAGTCACTATTTCAGAAGGCAGCCAGTTCCTGATATGGGTGGCTTATTTAGACAGTTCGCATCCATATTTGGTGCGATCGTGATATTTTTTGTCAACCAATGGGTAATGATCAATATATTTGGAGTTCCTGAGGCAATTCACCCCGTCCTTGACCATGGCGGTATCATCATGGCCGGACATTTCAGTTTCATTGTATTCGGATTTTTTATCTACGGTTTCGATGATTTCATGTTCAAGGGAAAACTGTTAAAATGGATGAAGAACGACTTCCTCAAAGCGGTCTTCTGGTACTTTTTCATCTGGTTCGCATGGGCATTTCTCTTTTACGGATATGTTGGAAAGGGATACTCAGCTGTGAAATTTAGCAGTGCCGATCTTGACCAACTTCTAGCTATCAGTCAATGGGTCATAATAATGTCATTGCTCTATGCTCTGGTTTTTAAAGACTGGTTACCAGATCTCCAGAAGAAACTTCATATGAGAAACGATTATCTTTATGGCGCCTTCCTCTTTGGGGCTGCGGTTATCATTGGAACCTTGATCGCCTATTTTTGTTACGGTGTCCTACCATATATCGCACCATGGGAAGAAACTTTGACCAGTGGTGAGAAATGGCACAGGGTCCTGTATATGGGGACCTATCCTTTGACACCTGCGATCCTTTTGGGAGTCTTCACAAATAATTTTTCCGGGACAAGGTCACCAGGAATGAGGGTAATAAAAAGGGTCTTGATCTTGATCCCAGTTACCGTTTTGCTATACTTCGGCTTTCATCTGATAATTGCGCAACCCGAGCTCATACCCAATTGGATAGCTCCTGGAACATTTAAGGAAGGTACAGGATTGTTCTACAGAGAAGGGGGTTGGTATCATCAGCTCGATCTATACTTCAACTTCACAGTTTCAATAATTCCACTCACACACCATTGGTTCTGTGGAAGATGGGGTTTCATGAAGAAGGTAGAGGAAAAGGAAGAGGATTGGTAGAATCCGGACTTTGGAACGGTATTCAACATTTCCTTTCATAATGATGGAGGATCTCAGTTGATGGTCTGAGATATTACTTTCTAAGCTATTCCTCTGTGATTTTTCATGTTATTAGATGATATATCTTTCAGGTTAAGGACATTGTTGTAAAATTGTGCAATGTGGGCATAATCCTGTCCATATCATTGAGAAGAACGCCATATTATCGTAATATCGAGCAATAATGGGTCAGAAAGTGCGCATATCTGCGATATCGGACCTATGTCTTTATATCGGGTAACTGCATTTGACCACCCGGTGGTCCACAATGGCCCGTAGGGGAATTCGCGAATACGATGCAAAACGAGTGTTCTACAGAATGATGCCACAGTACACGGGAGAGAAGGTTACGTTCGACATCATGCCGATCCTGGTTGATGAACATACGGACCTTGATGATCTTCCGGAGGAGAATCCCTGGCTGGAGAACATGAGATTGGTGGTCAAGCCTGATCAGCTCTTTGGAAAGAGAGGGAAATCCGGGCTTGTTCTTCTTGACAGCTCCTATGCCGAGGCAGCGAACTTCATCAAGTCCAAGATGAGTAAGAGTGCCAAGGTTGGGAAAGTGAAGGGAAAGTTAACCCATTTCCTGATCGAACCTTTCATCCCTCATGATGCAGAATATTATATCGCCATGAAAATGGAAGCCGACGGGGACCATATTTATTTCTCCACACAAGGAGGAGTGGATATCGAATCTGTATGGGATTCTGTCCACGAGGCCACGATAGGGCCAATGGAAGAAACTGACCTTGATACCGACAAACTATTGAAGGAAGTATCATCCGATGAGAAGAAGATCCTTCAACCTTTCCTTAAGGGAATGTACAAATTCTTCTCAAATCATGATCTGGTCTATCTGGAAATCAATCCATTTTCAATTGTTGATAAGAAGATCAAGGTTCTGGACATGGTTGCCAAAATGGATGATACCGCAATGTTCCAAAATGTTGGTGTCTGGGACATGGACAAGTTCCCGGAAGCATTTGGGAAGGATCCAGCCGAAGAAGAAGCTTACATCAAATCTCTTGATGAGAAGACAGGTGCATCTCTCAAGTTAACCATACTGAATCCGGAAGGTCGAGTGTGGACCATGGTTGCAGGTGGAGGAGCATCAGTGGTTTATGCAGACACCATAGTGGACCTTGGAGCTGGAAAGGAATTGTCCAATTATGGTGAATATTCAGGTAATCCCTCCACCGAGGAGACCTACCTCTATGCAAAAACGATCCTTACTCTCATGACTAAGGAGAAACATAAGAGCGGTAAGGGGAAGATCCTGATCATTGGAGGAGGCATCGCTAACTTCACCGATGTAGCAAAGACCTTCACCGGGATCATCCAGGCACTTCGTGAATATGCTGATCAGATGAAGGAAGTAGGTGCCAGTATCTATGTGAGAAGGGGTGGT
>JAUVBH010000012.1 GCA_030591285.1 Thermoplasmatota archaeon | reverse complement strand
CCGGAATTGGAATTGTTCACCCCCGTAAACCCAACCACCGTTTTCAACGAAACCTCGGTCATTGGAATATGCAACCAGAGATCCCATCAGATCTAGTTTATTCTCCACCCAGAAGGCATCTGGGATAGCTCTTCCTCCAGGTAAAGCACCCACCCCCATCACTTGTACGTTCAGGTCTACAAAAAAATTGGTGGGAAAATTAAATGTTGGGGTGAATTTAAAAACTACTTCCAAACGGTCTCCGTGGTCTATAACATACGAATCCAGATTATTCACGTGCAGGTAACCATTTGGGTCCTCTTTGGAGAACATATAGGTTCCATCGTCATTATAGTACATCACAAGATCAGCCAGGTCGTTTCCAATTGTAACTACTACAACCTTTATCTGATCATTATTGACAGGTGACGAAACTTCAGCTGAGAGAGAGTAATCCCTGTATTCTGCATAAGCAACACCGCCAGCGTCAGTACTCACAGAAGCGGAATCAACATTGAGTATGTTCTTCCCAAACATCACTGCAAGGCCAGATTTCAAATTTGCTTCATTATAATTTGAATATTCTAGTCCTATTCTGCCATCATGATTCTCGATACCTGCCACTGAATAGCCACCGTTCGAGTATGCCGCATAATCTGAGTCCGCATCAAGATATTGCATCTTTATCAGACCGGATTCATACATTATAACCTCAAATGTTACCTCATGACCGACAGATGTTTGTTGAGACCAATATGCATATACGTATGCTTTATGAAATTCGAAACAGACCCATTTCTCCCCATAGGTCTCTCCTTCAAGTGCAAAGATCTTGTAATTTCCCCTTGAATTATAAGCACCTATATACCCAGCCCAGGCAGCTATAATCCCATCCTCATAGTTGGTTGAAGGGAATTGATTACCGAGATAGTAATATCCATTATTCTGAAAGCCATTGAGGTCGATCATTCCTGCCGCGACGACCTTGACATCTGAATAATACCTGCCATAGAATGGGAATTCGAATGGAAGTTCATAGTCCTGATAGTGATTGCCATAATAGTAGTAGTAATTGTACGCTTCTTCCAGATAGGTGCTTTTTGGATTATTTGCTGCATCGATCCAATCAAATTCTATCTTAGGGTCGGGATCGGTATTGTCAACCCAAATATAACCACCACCAACGGCGTTTGGAACCTTAGCAGCTTCAACATTACCATCGTCCGTTAACAAGATCACTCCCAATGAAAATCCAGAGATCACAAGAGCGATCGTGATCAAAAATGATACAAACTTACCAGATATAGCGCCCATTTAATGCACCTCTATTATTATACGTCTATATTTCCAGTTAAAAACTGGGGACAGGAACGGAAGTTTTCAACGGAATATGATTATAAAACATTTTTGCATTGAGATTTTCCTAATATTTAACCTTGGGGGGTGGTGTCGAGATACATTCTCATAATAGAATAGAGGACCATTGAGTGAAATGCCCATTCATACATTCAGGTACCTCCATTTATAAGGAGATCGGCACCCACATTGAATGGATGTTAAACGTGGATCTCTTATGCCATTACGGAGTATATGGTTGGGCGATGGTGTGGGTATAAAAACATCCAGTTCTAACATCAAGTAGTATGAGGGCGAATGACAAATGGTCGTCCCTATCATTTCCTATCAGGTGATGAAAGCCTTTCAGCTTTCTTTCTGTCAAGGGTTTGTCTGTAATCCATCTCCTCGGATTCGAGATCCTGTTCATCTTCAACCTCCATTTTGAAGGTGCCTCTCCTGGAAATGGCAAGAAGGATCAGAACAACAACGATCACGAAAGAAATTAGAATAACACCTATTGTGACCGTTCTATATTCAACATCAAGATTCTCATCATCCTTCTGGTCAAGGTCATAATTCGGTGGGTAAGGAGGATGATTGCTTCTAAGTGTTGGATCGGTATTATTCTGGAATTCCTGATAGTTAGTGAACATGTCGTGATCACTATCAATGAAGCCATCTGGTCGATATGGATTTAGCTTGAACTTCATCTCCCATGCATCGTACATTCCATCTCCATCAGTGTCAATGGTCTCTGGATCAATCTGGGTCTGTTCCAAAACGGTGATATCAAAATGCAGGACAAATGAATGTGCTGGATCATTGACGATCAATGTGATGGTGTGCTTTCCTGGTGACAGTGTCCTGAAGAATGACTCTGAATTGCTCAGGAAATCATCAATGTCTGAATACCAGGTGAAATCAAGATCATCCCCATCTGGGTCTGAGGTCGAAGAAGCATCGAAAAGGATCTTCTCATCAGTGGTATAATCCATACCGTTGATAGGAGAGCTCAACATTGCTTCGACCAATGGCTCAGAATTAACCTTGATGTTGTAATGCTTGCTCTGAGCGAAGTTCCCGACCTCGTCGTATGACCTGAATTGAATATAATTTTCAGTTCCCTCTTCAAACTCAAGTTCCATTTCTATATGGGCCGATTGGGTAGTAATGGTGGTAGATTCCATGGAGAGCCAATCTCCAAACAAACCGATCCCATCGGTTGAGAAACGATATTCCATATTGTCGACGTCAACCCCGGAACCTTCCCGGTTTCCGTGCTTATCGGCAATATCCATAGATATCACAACGGAATTTCCATTTTGATATTCTGACTCATAGGGTCGGAAATTTGTGAAAGAAGGTGATTCTTCATCTACCCAAACATTATAGTCCTCTGATTGGGTCCATCCATTTCCGGCGACATCCTTTGCCCTGAACCTGATCCAATTCGTCTTGCCATTCTCAAGGGTTGTTTTTGAAGAAGCCCTCAATTGTGGAGCGTCTCTAGGGATCTTCACGGTTGTCCATGCGGTATATTCATTTATGGAAGATGTTGAAACCGAAAATTGAACATCCTTCGCAGCAACCCCGGATCCATCAACGTCATCGATCAATATCGAACATACGGGAGTATGTGTGCTCACCCAGAATTGATGACCGGGGGAGAACTCTGAGAATATTACCTCGTCCGCATCGATCTTGGTGATACCAAATCCGGGAACCGATGGGTTCCCTGCTTTGTCCACGGACCAAACCCATACCTTTCGGGATCCTACACCCTGGAAAACCAACTTGGTGGAGGTATCTGGACTTTGGACCCAGATCGGTTCAACTTCCATTTCAGATTCAACAAGGGGGTCATATTCTGACACGTAGTAACCTGAGATCCCGGACTCGAAATCTTCGGCTGGTTCCCATGTAACGTAAACCTCGTTGTCATCATCGAACTCCGTATTCCTATCATCAAAGGAATCTGCATGTATCTTGATCTCGACCGGAGGTTGTGGTTTGAAAGGATCTATATAGAGAATATATGCCGGGAAATTAGAGAGATCGGTCCCGTCGGGGACTCCACCTATCGAGACATTGAATACTTTTTTCACGAAATCATTTTCCGCAACAACAGGGAGATCAATATCCCGCTCGACCTCATCCTGGGTCCATTCATTATCCAATTCATCCCTGGCAATATAGGTGATAGCCCCTGGCATGGGGGATCTACTGGTTTCAGGATAAACTGCGCGTGCGCCCCTGAAATTGAAATTCTCCCCCCCAGCGACCCACCCACCATTTTCCACCAGACCTTTTGAATCGCTGAATACCAATAACTGACCGGACATCTCCAGTTTATTTTCTACGTAGAAAGCACCTTCGATCAACTTTGTGCCTGGCATCACCCCCACACCACCAGTGGATATCACCATATCCTGAATATTGTTCGTGGGGTAGTTGAATGTTGGAGATAAAAAGAACACGATGTTGAGGTATCCGAACTCATCCTCTTCAACATATGAAGTAGCTGGATCTACTGATAAATACCCATTTGGATCATTTACAGAGAAGAAATAATTTTCGGGGCCGTCGAGGTGGCATACTGCTTCGGCCAGATTATTCCCAAAGACCACACCGGTCTGTTTCAACATGTCATTGGCTATTGGGTGTCTAACCCTTGCCTCCACCTTGTAGTTCCTGTGTTGGGCATACATCACGCCCCCTTCATCTGAGTCCGTCACAACGGAATCGACCTCTGCCACATTGGATCCGAACATGATAGCAGTTCCATCAAAAAGTACTGCTTTATTGTTAGAATATTGTGTATAGGCAGAACTATCATGGGATTGAATGCCCACTGTTGCTGATGAACCTTGATTATTTGCATTGGTGGTTGCATCGAGATACTGTATCTTGATCATACCATCTTCGTAAAGGATGACCTCATACGTGATCTCATAACTGGAACCACTTTGGTAATATGGACAGTTCGACCTGTACCATTCAATTGCGATATAGTTCACACCATATTCGTTTTGGCCAGTGATATAATAGACATATGATCCCCTGCTGTTGTAGACACTGGTATCATCCCACCACGGAGCGATATTACCGCGAACATAGCTGTTTGGAAGATCCCTGTTGGAGTAGGTGGTAGTACGATAGTATAAACAGAGTAATCCGTTGGATGTAGGGGAGACCTGACTGTATGTTCTTCCATAGAAGGTGAAGGGAAATGGAAGATTGATGGTGGTGTATGTGTCATCTCCATTCAGGGAGGTCTTTGTTCCCTCAGTGGCATCGATCCAATCGAAAGTTACCTTGGGGCCTGGATCCTTATTATCCACCCATAGATATCCAAAGGCATCTTTTTCAGGTGACTTCGCTGCATCAGCTCCTTTGATGACCCCCCCAGGATTCACTAAAAGTACTAATGTGGTCAGTAGCATCGCCAAACTAACCGTTATACTAACGGCCTTAAAGAGATCTCGTCCCATGAAAGCCACCTCTAAAGGAATCGTCCCAGCCAAGAGGCTGGATACCACTAGGTCTGAAACATATCATTTAACGCTAGGACAATATTTAGTATTTGTGCAGGTGGATTTTCTAATCTAAATAATACTATCTTGGGATTGTGGTCTTTTATAGAAATCATTTCTATGACGAAGCTGTTGTATGACTGAAAAAAGAGGGGCCTCATATGAAGATCATGGCGGTTGCAGGTATGCCCGGTTCCGGGAAAGGGGAGATCGCAGATGTTGCGAGGTCACTGGATATCAAGGTCTATTCCATGGGTGACATCGTCAGGACATTTTTCAGCCTGAATTGTCCCGGTCGTCATGATATCGAAACGGGAATGTATGCAGACATGGAACGCAAGAAACATGGGAAAACCATCTGGGCAAGAAGATTGGTACAGACCGTTGAAAGGGAATTGGACCCAAATGATGAGATCGTGATCATCGATGGCCTCAGGAGTAAATTTGAATCCGACCTCTTCAAAGGACATTGGGGCCCGGATCTTAGAGTGTTGGCTGTCCATTCATCTCCAGATACTCGATATCAAAGGCTTTCCGATAGAGGAAGAGGGGACGATTCAAAGGATAGGAGGAAGTTCGATCAACGGGATGAGAGAGAACTGGGTTGGGGACTCGGTGAAGTGATCTCACTCGCAGACCTGATGTTGATCAATGAATGTTCACTTGATGAATTCGCAGTGATGGTGGAGGATATCTTGATGAACGAGAGGGGCAAAGAATGAGGTTATTTTTTTCTGTTGACATACCAAGCGATCCATTCTATGAACAATTGAACAAAGCGTTGATAGGGATCTCGAAACATTTGAAAACTGTAGATAGTAACAGGCAGCATATTACCTTGAAATTCCTTGGTGACCCAGGTGTTCCACCAGATGAGGTCATTGAAGCGGTGAAAGAAATTGGTGGATATAGATCATCCTTCCAGATGAAAGTGGTGGAAACGGGAGCTTTCCCAAACTGGCGAAAACCTTCGGTCCTTTGGTTGGGGCTATCACCAAAGGAAGCACTTGCATCTTTGGCAAAGGATATCGATCTTTGTCTGCATGACAGGATAGGCAGCGGGATCGAAAAAAGAGAATTCAGGGCCCACATCACAATTGCAAGATCCAAAGGTAGAGAGACCTTCGACACGATATCTGCACAGGATCGGATGGAAAAAGCTGTAAGAGGTCTTGAAGAAAACAATTACGCGATTCCTGTGAACGAGTTCCACCTCATCAATTCGACCTTGACACCAAAAGGTCCGATATACCGAAAGTTATCATCTTTCTCTCTGGATGGATGATACATTGATAATTTACAAGTAGGATTATTTAGAACTGAAACCAATTGTGGTCGGAGAGTGAATAAATGACCCTGGGAGAAAAATGGATCAAGGAAGTAATAAGCACCGATGAGGCACCAGCAGCAGTTGGTGCATATTCACAAGCCATTGCTGCAGGGCAATTGATATTCGTATCGGGTCAGCTTGGGCTCATCCCCGGAACAAAAAAGTTTGCTGGGGAAACGATCCAGGAACAGACAAAACAGGCTATGGAGAACATAGCCGCGATCCTGGATGCTGCTGGCTCATCCCTTGATCAGGTGTTGAAAATGTCTATCAGTATCAAAGACATCGCTGATTTCTCCGATTTCAACGAGATATATGCAACCTTCTTCGAAGAAGATCCTCCAGCCAGAGCTGTATTTGAAGTATCCGATCTCCCACTGGGTGCCTTGATCGAGATCGAAACGATCGGCCTGAGAGATTAGTTACAGTTACTCTTCGTATTCGAGTCCCTTCTGTTTAGATCTGGAGATCATGAGTGCCATAATCCCGATTATCAGCAATATGCCGATTATCAGCAATACCAGATAGATCAACCAGCCGTCGTCACTCTTACCACTTTTCTTTCCAGGATAGTCCTCCGGATCAAATGGATCGGTCCCTCCAAGGATCTCGTCCCAATCGAAGGTTCCATCCTCATCTGAGTCCTTGTCATACTTCGATGCATCAAGGGGGAAACCATCCCAGTCATCAGGTACCCCATCACTGTCGGAATCGCTTTCGAAGGGTTCTGTTCCCAGGTCATATTCCTGGAGATTGGTAAGGTTGTCAATGTCGGGATCCATTAATGCATCATCTGCGAAGGTATCGGAAAGCCCCTTATCATCTTCCCACCATTTGGGGAGACCGTCTCCGTCCTGATCGAATGTGAAGTTCTCCTCAACTACAAAATTAAATTGTTTGATGGTGAAACCGCCATCTTCATCGGAGATGTTCACAACAATTTTGTGATCGCCCGCATCAATGAATATCATTGCAATTGACATATCATCATCGAATAGATAGTGAGAAAATCCGGTCTCAGGAATGATCCAATCGATGGATATGGTATCATTGATCGAGGAGTGTGTGAGATCCACCAAGATAATGGTAACATTCTCTCCCTGCATGACAGCAAGATCTCCAGGTGAACCTTCCTCTTCGATCTCATATTCGATCGTTGGTGGAAGATCGCCGACCTCGATCGTTATCTCATCCATCATCGTTCCGTTATCTTCATCGGTTATTCTGACCTGGAAAGTGACCGTTCCATCATCTGAAAGAATGAAATCCATTGTCCTGTTCTCATCGGTATAGTTGTAGGTATCTCCAAACTCTCCCATCATACCCCATTGGATCGTAAGGTCATCCATCCCAGGATCTGAAGCATTGACCTTCAGTTCCACAACGGTGCCTTCCACAAATGATTGGTTCAAACCTCCAGTGATCTCCAGCTCAACAGCGGGAGCAAGGTTCTCGACATCTATGGACATCACATGTTGGGTCTCTCTTCCATAATGGTCGATGATATCGACCTGAACCTCGAATGTCCCATCTTCCATGATCATCAAGGAAAGGTTCAACATGGTCTCATTTTCGAGTTCTGTTCCATCCAGGGACCACGAAATATCATAATCATTTTCGGGAATGTTATCGGTGATGTTCAGGGTTACAATGACCTCCTCTCCTTCTCCGATCGGACCCACTGGATCCATTACCACAGAGAAGGTGTCGTCATAGAAGGTCAATGATGCCCATTCAGAATCGATCTCATCCTCTGGATTTGGATCATCTGCTACCTTCAATCTGACATTCCTTCCTTCGAAGGTTACATCATGAAGTGTATTGGTGGCACCGACGGCTCTCCAACCCTCTGGGACCAGAAGGTGCATCACCATCTCCTCATTCCCATCATTGTAACTGCCGTTGAATGATAATTCTCTCAAGACACCAACAGGTTCATCCCCTTGAAGTGTGTAGGATGCGGATTGTTTCAATTCAAATTGAGAGGTCGAATAGATCGGTCCTGTGAAGTTCACGAACTGAGTATCCATTGTCCCTTCATCCATAAGGAATGACAGCCCGTTCAAGGTTATGTTCCCGTCAGTATTATTTCCAAATGGACCCTCGCTCATATCTGAATCATCACCCATCATTGCCTCTTCCCATTGCTCGAATTCCGATTGCGAGATCATGAGATCCCCATCTCCTATCATAAGGTCGACCATAGCCCTCCCCGCTCTTGAATTGTTGAGAGGGAGCTGCATTCTTGAAGCCGATGAAAAGTGTGTCCAGTTCTCGAAATTAACTCCTGCGATCCCAGTGTTGATATCGTTATCTGTTAGATCTATGGTGACGTCCTTGTTGCTTGTTAGATCATAATACGGTTCAAAAAATACATCGAATTCACCGGATTCGAATGGATTATCATCAACGACCATCAGATAACCATCTCCTCCAGCGACATCTATCCTGAACTCTCCATCGCTATCTGTGGTAGCTGAATTCGTCTCAGGAAATACATAGCGCTGGAGATATTGTACGGAAACACCTTCCAAAGGTTCCCCATCCGGGCTGTTCACAACTCCCTTTATGATGTACTCCTCTTCTACCAGAGTGATATTTACCCAAATTGTCTCTCCTCCAGCGATCTGGAGTCCCCTGAAATAACCTTCATACCCATCAGTGAAGGATACAACATAATGAAAGCCGGCCCAGAAACCAAGTTCGAAATATCCAGTCTCATTGGTGAAAGTGACATTGAAAATATCGTTATTGGAATCCATTATCCCGACCATGGCCTCCTCGAGGGGGTCTGTTCCATTCGATATATATCCCTTTATGGAGACATCCTTTTGTGGAAGGTCCGGGAGGTATGGAGAAAGTTCCACGGGCCCATCACCTAATGAAATGGTGATGTCCTCTGAATAAACTGCCAATCCCTGATCATACACCTCGAAGACAAAATCTCCGGGAAAAACCGTCCAGCTGAACATCCCGATTCCATCTGTAACAGCACTATATTCATACCTATCACTCCCCTCTTCGTAGAGAAGCGTCACTTCATACCCCATGACAGCTACCTCATCCGAATTACGAAGAATGCCCGTGACTTGTTCTGTCTCAGCAGGCATTGAATTCAAAGAAGCATCTATTGTCATAAGGTCAACATCTGAGATCTGGAATACCTGTGTTCTCTCAAAATAACCATCCATCACGAAAGCAACCAGATATGATCCCGGTTCGGTAATATTAACAAGATACTCTCCTGTTGAATTGGTATATGAACCATTTCCCCAGGACATATCCAACTTCACTACCCTGATCTCCACTCCCTCAAGTGGAGTTCCGGTGCCATCGGTAACGGTTCCCTTAACCCCCGGTTCTGTTCTTTCAGCAGAACCAAAGGGAGTGATCAGAAGACCGGCAAATGCCAATCCCAAAACTATCCCAATTGAAATTACCCTGCAGAAGCGCCATCCCCCATACATGTGGATGTAAGGAACCGGCGGGGTACATATATTTTTACGTTACGGTAATGTAGGGGTCACTCTTCCAATCCATATTGCTGGATCGATGGGCCAGACCATAGATAAAGACCGATGATGATAGCCAATAGAAGGATAATTCCGATCCCAAGAGCCCAGAATACACTGTTCGGTATGATCCCCTTTTCATCCTCTACATCCAAAATGAAAGATCTGGATATCGTCACATTGCCACTGGTGATCGTGATCTTGACCCAGTGTTCCCCTTTTCGTGATCCATCAGGAGAGAAAGTGATCTCCCCGGTGTCTTCATCTATATTGATCCATGATGAATTGGAGCTGAACTTTGTATTATTCGAGAGGTCCCCACCGACATTGATAGTGTATGAATAATCTTTATCAACATAGGCAGTAGGAAGGTGGACCGAGGGTTCTGTGAAATATAGTTTCTCTGAAGGACCCGTTACCACGATGGTGAATGTATATGAACGGTTTGCGCCAAATGCATCCGTAAGCAGTAGACGAACCTCATAGGTTCCAATATCTTCAGGGTATGGAACGAAACGGACAACGTTTCCTGAGAAGGTAAGTTTCTCCAGATCAGAAATGATCTTGACATCCACCTCATCGCCTTCAGCATCTATCATATCAAGCCTCATTGTAAACGGGGAGTCCACGACAGCATGATAGATCGGTTTCAGTTGAAGAAGCGCCGGGGCGTCATTTTTTGAAGATATGAAGAGGTCGATCTCAGCCATATCGTATGAAAGTCCATCACTTACCTTCACCCCGACCGTGATGATCCCAGTCCAATTGGTGGGGGGGCTGACTTCCAGTGTCCCATTCGGATCCAAAGTTATCCATGTTGGAACGCCTTCCTGCAGAGAGAAGTTCAGAGAGGTCATATCGGGATCGAAGACACTTGGAACAAGATCGAAGAACACAGGACCAGCTGGATCCTCCTCCAGCTCAAAATACTGAGATGGAAGAAAACGTGGTCGAGCATTGATCGGGATCACGATGGACCCAATATTGTTATCGATCTGTACCTCATCCATTTGGGGAACAGCAACTATCCAGATCCCGTCCCACGATCTTAATGGATCGATATCGAAATAGACATCCATAGATCCACCAACAGGCAGGTCAATGGTTTTATCCCCCAAGGATGGAGGCAGCGGGGATCCCGGGTCCAATATCTCCTCAGAAAATAGAGAGATCGTCACTCCGGTAAGGTCACGGCCACCCATATTCCTGATGGTTGCCGAGATGTTGAGTACCGCACCTTCAGAAGGTCTATTTGGTGAATATGAAATGGAATCCTGGTCGACCATGACATCTGCTGGTTCGTCAAGGATCGTAATGTTCATGAACCTGGGGAGGTAATTTTTATGGGTGATTGTCAGCACTGCTGTTCCACCGGTTGGAAATTGTGACCAGGCCTGGATGGTTCCATCGGGTCCGGTGGTTGATGTGAAAACCATATCGGAGACTTTGTTGTAAAGCGTGACAACAGCTCCAGCAAGGGGTGTCCCAAGTCGGTCCCGGACCGATAGGCCAAGTTCGTCTCCTCCCGCATATATGGAGTCACCCGATGTCTGGATGGTGAGTTCGCCTGGTTGTCCCAACCACGATCTAAGGGCAGGATCACCAAGATAGTTGTAAGCATACAAACCGACAAGAAGAGGCTCTTTGGAAGCGATCTCGTCCCATTTCTGTTCAAGATACTGTTCTTTCAGGGCATATAGCGAGTCGCCTGGACGGTTCGTCGACATATAATTCTGCCAGAAGCGGGACATGAGATACCAATTTCCAAGGGAGTAATCTTCACCTTCTCCCCTCCAGGAAATACCGGTGGAACCGATCATACAGATGGCGCCGCCATTTGGGGCTATTACCATATTGCTCAGATCGAACTCGTCCGGATCCGAGAAATTGGCAGAGTCACAAGAAGAGATGTAGACAACAGGCAGCATACCCCCGTTGGTCAGGTTTACAGTATCCTTATGACTGAGACCCGGTTGGAAACCAAGTGAAGGAGGTGTTGCTGTTCCAGTATCATCAAACCAATGTGCAAGGGAATATGCAAGCAGTGGAGATACGGGATATTCAACATCATAGAATGATTGACCTGCGAAAGTGAAGAACGCGCTCCCATTTGAAATGAGGGTTGGAAGTGTATCTTCTTTCAGAGTATCGTTGATCCCGGAATACTCCCCACCCTCATATGAGGTGTAATCATGGGCATGTATAATATCAAGCGACCTTGGGACATATGCCATGGTGTAGTTCTCGATCGCTTTGTATCCATTATCTTTGTATGAACTATATCCTTCATCTGTGGGTGTCCCAGGATCATCGATCCTGTTGGGGGTGTCCATGACCGAACTTGAGATGATCCCCTTATCAAACCAATCTCCTTCAGGGGGGCTTGTTTCATATTCGATGACCCTTTGAACAAAAAGGTCTGCTTCCTGAATAGTTTTTACAGGAGATCTGCCAACTTTGATCGGGAATGAAATGTTCTCGATACCGATGCCTTCAATATCTTCCCTCTCGCCGTAGACCTTATCTCCATCAAGGTCCCAATCCAGACCGGGTGATGCATAGTAAACATCACTGAGGTATTGGTCGTCCAGACCGAACTTCGAAGCATTGGCATGGAGATATCTTGTTGCGATAAGATCAGAATCCCCACCGAGTAGGACATATTGCAGCTCTCCATTAGAGGATGAATGCTTCTCCGAAATGAAGTTGAAGATCACCTCTGCATCGTCATCCCCTGAAGATGTTATCTCATCGATAGAATATATCGAACTTTTCAATCCCATCTGAGATCTCCACTGTGCCAGAGGTTCAAAAGATCCCTTCAGATCTGATGTTGTTATGATAAGATAGCTCACTGAGCTTTCCGAAATGCTTCTTGTGGGTGCTGGTTCAGATATGACTTCTTCCCTGCTTGCAATGGAAGGAGAGAGGAAGGAGCTGACTACGAGTATGATCAAAACGATCAGGATGATCGGTTTGGAACTTTTCATCTCCATCTTATCCAACCTCTGTTATGCCAGCACCATGGGCATTTATGATATTCAGAGCATCTATATAATAAGGCTTTCCGAACGAACATGGAACAAGAGTAGGTATTTCCTGCTGATCTTTATAAAAAGGTATATAACCAAGTTCCGGTTTAGGGCGATTTCACGGGAAACCTGGGCCCCTAGTTTGCCCTTGAAAACGGGCCTAAAATAGGTCCTTTTCCAGTAAAAAATGATGGGCCCGTAGCTTAGCTTGGATATGGCGCCGGCCTTCTAAGCCGGATGTCGAGGGTTCGAATCCCTCCGGGTCCGCTCTTCCCGATCAAATAAAAAACGAGGCTACCTAATGAAACGCAGCTCACGTGCATGGAAGAAAAAAGGTAACATGCGTTGGAAGTGGAGAAAGAAGAGGATGCGCCGAAGGAAAAGGGCAGCAAGGAAGCAGAAATAGTTTCCGTAAGCCAAATTCTCGAAAGCTTAATATCCTATCTTCGCTTGCATCATTTGGTAGTCATGGAACCCATTTTTGGGGGCATGGTGTAACCTGGTAGCACAACGGGCTCCAGTTACGAGAATGATATCGAACGGGTCTGCTGAGGGCCGAGGACGCTCGGACCATGATGAATGACTGGAGCGATGACCCGTAGATCTGGACTAATGTCCGTTACGTTAACCCGTAGGTGATACCCGTTTGTCTGGGTTCAAATCCCAGTGCTCCCACTTCATTTGCTGGGCTAGTGGAAACTTTGATTTTTGGTTTAATACCCAATTTTATTAGCATTTTATACAGCATATTACATATCTCCCTTCAACATCGCATCGGCCACATCGTCGTCATTGAGGCCTAAATATCGCTCGGTATGTTTCGTAGAAGAGTGACCGAGCACCTTTGCTAATGCAGGCAATTTCACATCCGCATCGTAGAGTTTTCTGCCATAGGTCCTTCGAAGATCATGATTTGTGAAACGAACCCCCGACCTTTCAGAGAGTCGTTCCATGAATGTATCAGCCATGGTTTCCTTAAGATTAGTTAGTCGAGGGGGATGTTGTTTTGTCAAGTAAATAATGAAATTATCAGGAATCTTAGCCTCGGGATCCTGATCGAGTTGTCGAGTAATGGCTTCTTCTCGGAATTTTAGGTACTTCGGAATTTCCCTGTGTCCGGAGGGGGGGATCATCAACCTTCTTCCTTTTCCTCCTTTACCACCTTTACCCCTTACGTAGAATCTTGATTTTTCCAGATCAAAATCATTGATATTAGATCTGATCACTTCGATCCTTCTACACCCCATCCTGCTCTCCATCCAAAACATGATCCCTTCAACTGGTTCCATGGGAGTAACGAGAATTTGACCCATTTCCATATCGGAAAGCCAAGAAACATTTTGTGGGATACTTGGAGCCCAATTATATTTGACACTTGAAAATACAAAATTTTCAAAGCGTGCAAGAAAACGGTTCAAAGTTGATAATTTCTGCTTCCTATAATCAGAGTGGTCAAACTTCTCGATCAAGTAATGTACGTAATTGATGTATTGTTTTCTTCTCATGGTCTTCGGACTTTTCACCTTAACGATAAAAGGGACTTCCCTTAGAACCATGCGAGCTTTTATCAAAGTGGATTTTGAAAATCCTAATTTGTATAATTCATCGACGTGAAGTGCAGCCATACGTCTCCAAGTTTCTGGCAGATCCTTGTTATTGCGAAGAATATCTCCATTGAGAGTTATTGAGCCACCCCCATGGACATTGTGATCATGAAGGGGTAGACGGGGGAGTGAGAGAGAGATAAGCATCTACCCCTGATAATTTTCATTGAAAGGTTTAAGGAGCTCGCAGGTGGGGATCCAATGTGTGCATTCCACATGGTGTTTGGAGAAAAATAACAACCTTGCGAGCCCCTTTGTTGTCCGACCGACACGTCTGGAGGCCTTAATTCTGATATCCCTGACCGATTCCCATTTTCGAAGAGATGTGTTTGAAAAAAAGAGAAGTGGGGCCTCTTG
>JAUVBH010000084.1 GCA_030591285.1 Thermoplasmatota archaeon | reverse complement strand
TCTGGTTCAAGCTCTCAATAGCAGGTATTATCATCATTGCCGTTCTGATAACGATATTGGTGGTCAGAAAAAGGAAAAGGTCGAAAAGAATTCACCTGATGGAGGCTCAACAGATTTGAGGAGGACAGTCTTCGCCATCATCATTGCAATAGCGGTCACCGCTCTTCTCATGAATATCACATGGATAGTTTACGAAGAGCAATTTCCAAAAAATAACAAAGAGGATAATGATCAAAAAGATAAAACGGTCCAAACTCCCGAGGAGGTCAACCTCACACTGAACATCTCCTCCAGAGGTCTGACAAATTATTCAAACGATTTCTGGGTTGAGGGGGCCCCTGAAGACTCCAATTACACCTGGACCCTGGACGGAGAATTGATCGGATACGAGAAAGAGGTGAGACACACATTCTTCGATGTTGGGATATTCAACCTTGTGGTCATGGTAAAATGGGACATTTACAGCAAGGTCCAAACCGAGGAGATCAGTATAGAAAGAAGTGACAATATGGGCTCCAGACAAATTACCTACCCTTGGTACTGGAATATTGATATTGAACCTTACAGAGCAATTATTACAACGATCGAACCAGGTATGTCCGAGCCAACATGCTGGATCAATATATCGATCTCGATCTCGAATACGTTAGTGAAATGCTGGTTGGAACTTATGGAAGATGACAAGGGGGAAAGTTTTGAGATATTGAACTATGATGTTATCCCTCTCGGTCAAAACCAGTATGAAAGATCACTTCGTTTCGATAAGGATTTCTTCGCAGAAAGAGAGACACGTGAAACTTATTTCTTCATGATCCGTTTGGAGATCAGCAATTCTGATTCAGGGACATTGGAAGGAGATGTCTCATACGAAGTGATATACTCCTGACCAAATTTGTCATCGACGGCTATGACAAAGCTTATCGTTGAGGTCACCATTTCCAGGATGCATCCATTTCTAGCATATCAGGTGGTGAAATAATCAGTGATCGATCCGAGGACAGAGAATTATTGAAAGAACTTGATGATGAGAAGTATGCCGACCTGACCTTCAAACATCTGAGGAACATGTGGGCTGTGGACGGATTATACTATCTGGGTATAGAAGAACGCTTCGGGACCGAAGCAGCGACAGAGATCGATGCATTCGTATGGAAGATCATGGGAAAGATAGAAGCGAGAAAACTCCAGAAATTTTTAAACCTCGGAACAGACCTCGATTCCATGATCAAAGGGTTGAAATATTCTGGATGGGCCATGGACCTGGAAGACAAAGAATGGGAAAAGACAGATGACGGCATCATACTGAGAAATGTTGAATGCCGTGTGCAGAACACCAGGAAAAAGGACGGCCTTGATGTGTTCCCATGCAAAGTGGTCCGCTGGGGTTTCCTGAGATCTTTTGCAAAGGTGTTCAACGAGAATATCGAGGTCTTATGCAACCAGTGCCCGCCTGATGAGCTCGAGCCTGGCAAATGGTGTGAATGGAAGTTCATAATATCGGAGGATGATTGAAATGAAGACACCGGAAGAATATAGAGAGAGTCTGAAGAAAATGAGATCGAACATCTACAAGTTCGGTGAACTGATCGATGATGTAACGATCCATCCTTCAACACGTAGAACCATCATGGGTCATTCCCAGATATTCGAATCAGCAATGACAGATGAGCATAAAGAACTGCTCACAACCACATCATCTTTGACAGGAGAGACCATCAGCAGGTACCTCTCGCTCGTTACAGATGCAGACCAGATGGTGAAGAATGTCAATATGAAGAGATTGATGTTCAATCTCACAGGAACCTGCACGGGAGGACGATGCGTTGGTTTCAACGGTCTGAACGCAATGTGGGCGACAACTTATGATATAGACCAGGAACATGGAACGGATTATCACCAGAGGATCAAGTCCTGGCTGATCGATGCCCAGAAAAGGGACATCACCCTCGCAGGAGCATTGACAGATCCCAAAGGAGATAGGACCAAACCTCCCCACCAACAGGATGACCCCGACATGTCCCTCCATATCGTTGAGAGGCGGGATGACGGCATCGTTGTCCGCGGTGCAAAAGCAATGATAGCGGGAGTTGCTGCTGCCAACGAGATAATCATTCTACCTGGTACAGGTTACAAGGAACCGGATGCAGATTATGCAGTATCGTTCGCGATCCCCAGGGACACAGAGAAACTAACGATAGTTGAGGCTCGGCATCCATCTGATTCAAGGGATCATGAATGTGGTTTCGACAACCCGGTGGAATACGGGGGCATTACACAGGCTTACCTCATCTTCGAAGATGTCTTCGTTCCCAATGAGAGAGTGTTCATGGCCGGTGAATGGAAGTATTCCCTCAAAGCAGTCCTTAACTTCATTGCTTCATACCGATCCGCTATCGGTGGATGTGTTGCAGGTCAGGGAGATGTTATTGTCGGAGCTTCTGCAATGATGTCAAGAGCGAACGGTCTCAATGAGAAGGTCTTCAGAGAAAAGCTGACACAGATGATCATAAACAATGAGACCACCTATGGAATGGGGGTCGCAGCCAGTGTACTTGGAAAGAAACATCCATCTGGAGTTTGGATCCCGGATTCAAAGCTTTCAAATGTGAACAAGGTCCATGTTGCAACTCTCCCCTATGAAACGAAGAGACTTGCCCAGGATATATCCGGAGGTATAGCTGAAACCGGTTGTATGCCTTCATGTGAGGACATGAACTCTCCATTATACGGTGAATTACTGCAAAAATACATGAAAGCTCATGTTGATGGAGATACCAGAACAAGGATCGCTCGCCTGGTCGAATGGCTTACCATCGGGGGCGGGGTTCCCGGTTGTATGCACGGTGGAGGATCACCTGATGGCGCAAAAATGATAGTTAACGCCAAAACCGACATGCAAGCCTATATCGACCTTGCAAGGAACGTGGGAAGGATCAAGGAAGAGATCACACCCATAGAGAGGAAGAGATAGTGATCGGTGCTTCATCTTCGCCATTAAAACTGCAATATCTCTGTCCGTCCATCAGTTTGTAATTTCCAACGATAACGGTTAAGTAGGTCCATTTGATACACCAATATTCCCCGGTTAACCGGAAATATATCTGCATCCAACTCCGGTGAAACATCTAATGGAGGGTTGAAAATGGATAGAGAAATGGATTATGATACACTTTACAAGAACTTCAAATGGGATATTCCCCAGCACTATAACTTCGGATTCGACGTAGTGGATAAGTGGGCGGAGGATAGGACCAAACTATCTCTTGTCTCCATACACTCTGACGGAGAAAAAGCTAGTTACCACACCTTCTTCGATCTGAAATGCCTATCCGATCGGTTCGCCAACGTAATGCTGGACCTGGGTATGAAGAAAGGCGACAGGGCTCTTGTCATACTGGAATCGATCCCACAGTGGTATGTTGCGATGATAGCCATGTTCAAGATCGGGGTCATTCCCATGCCAGGGACCGTTCTTCTGACGGCCAAGGATATCAAATACAGGATCAACAGGGCTGAGGCGAACATGGTCATCACCGATGTGAACCATGTTGGCAGGGTGGAGAGGATCGCAACAGATTGCCCGACACTCGAACATAAAATGGTAGTGGATGCTCCGGTAATGGAATGGCTCTACTACCAGGATCTGATGGACAAGTCCACCCCCGAGCTGAACATGGAAAGGATCGAAAAAACAAGATCCGAGGACCCCATGTTGCTCTATTTCACATCAGGAACCACAGGGAATCCAAAAATGGTCCTCCACACGCACCAATACCCGCTGGGTCATATTGTCACAGCAAAGTATTGTCTGTCACTGACATCGAAGGACCTTCACTGGACAATATCAGAGACAGGTTGGGCCAAAGCTGCCTGGGGAAAGCTCTTCGGACAGATGATAGTTGGAGCGGCCATCATCCAGTGGGAGACACCAGGCAGGTTCGATCCGGATGGACTACTGAGAGCAATGGAGAGACACGGTGTCACAACTTTCTGTGCCCCGCCCACTGTTTACAGACTGCTGATCCAGCAGGACCTTACAAAATACAAGCTTCAGTTGAGACATTGTCTCTCAGCCGGGGAGCCTCTAAACCCTGAGGTCATCAAGGTTTGGAAGGAAACATTCGATCTGGACATCCATGATTTCTTCGGACAGACGGAAACCGTATGTGTCCTGTCAAATTACGAATTCATGCCAATAAAATACGGTTCGGTTGGCAAACCAACCCCGGGCCACGATGTGAGGATCGTGGATGATGAGGGAAAGGATATGCCCCACAATGAAGAAGGGAATATCGCCATCTATATCGGGGATTCAAGGCCTCCAGGCCTCCTGAAGGAATACTGGAAGGATGAAGAGGAAATGAAAAAAGCATTCCATCATGATTTCTATTTCACAGGAGATAGAGCATATCGTGACGAAGATGGATACTTCTGGTTCGTGGGAAGAGATGATGATGTCATCAAATCCTCCGGATACAGGATCGGTCCCTTCGAGGTTGAATCAGCCCTCCAGGAGCACCCATCTGTCGCAGAATGCGCTGTTGTTGGGGCCCCGGATCCCAAGGGAGTAAGAGGGATCATTGTGAAGGCTTACATCATTCTTGCAAAAGGATCCAAACCCTCAAATGAGCTCACACAGGAGATCCAGGACCACGTCAAGGTCACAACTGCACCTTACAAATATCCCAGGATCATTGAATACGTCAAGGAACTTCCCAAGACCATCTCAGGGAAGATCAAGAGAAAGGAACTCCGTGAAAAGAGCAGTAAGTGAAGGAAAGGATCCCTTCTACCGAATGAGGTGATCGAATCGATCAACCTCATCATTCATCATATTCCTTGGGAGGGAGGGCTTTCTTTCCGCTCTTTCCTCCCCTCAGTTCCTTCTTGCCTTTCCTACCATCTTGGATAGATCTTCTGGGTCTCTCGACCGTTTCTACTATTTCATCGCGATCTCTTCTATCGATCCTGTAATATGCATATCCCATGGCGGCAATTATTGCAAGCAATAAGATCACGAACAGGACCAGAAGGAGCTGAACATCAGAATTATTTTCATCATCCCTATTATTTCCAGTTGGATTGCCCTCATATGGATTAACATCTGGATCCAGAACCTGGATGGTCATTGCTTTAGTATAAGAACTGAGACCATCCAGAGAGGTGATGGTAATATTCAGAGAGTAGAAACCCTGCTTTGCATCCTCGGATGCATCCACATGGAAAGTAGTATTAACGGATGATCCAGGTGCGACCTCTATCTGATTGGTTCCAAGGGTTAGCTCTATCTCGGGGAATCCGAGGGCTTCTCCATCTACCCTGAGTTTGATATTATCGAAGGTGAATCCGTTGTTCGATATCGTTAAGTTGATAGTGGCCCCGCTTCCCTGATACACAACCACTTTACTCCTCTGAACCTTCAGTACCGGATTGTATATTCCTATTGACATTGAGAAATGGGAAAGAGGTGCAAAATCCTTTCCATCTGAGCTGAGGATGTCAATGTAATAGACACCTTCCTGGAGCACCTTGGATATTGCATATCTGGTCTCGGTGAATACTGATGTCCATGGAAGAACATCTGAACCACTATAATATCTGCCTATCCTGATGAAATAGTAAACATCGTCACCATCTGGATCCTCAGCAGGGGTCCAGCTCAGAACAGGTGTTTTGTCGCTGGTTGCCTTGGGTTCGAAATCCATCACCTGGTCCGGCGGATAGTTGGCATCCGTTGAGATCAGCAAGGTAGAGTTGGCAGTCATTCCATTCTTCCCATTTGCTGTGGGTGTGATCGATATTGTATACTGATGTCCAGGTGTGAAGAGCTGGTCGATCTCAGGGTCCCAGTAGGTGGTACCTACGGTTACCATCTTGTTCTCTACAATGAATTCTCCATCGGTCCGGTCCAGGACGGTTATGTTGTAGGTGACCATGTCCCCATCCGGATCATAGGATGGTGACCACGTGATATGGGGTCTCACGGACCCTGATATCTTGGGCTGTATTGACTCGACCATGGACGGAGGACGATCCACAATGATCTGTTCCTCCTCTCTGATGATGATCTGGACGTTGGATGAACGACCTACATTCCCGAGTTTATCAAAGGCTCTTACCCTGACGAAATTGTAATAACCCCTGGTGAGGGAGAAATTGAACTTTGCCTCTATACCATATTCGACAAGTTCATAGGATCCCATTATGGTCGTGAGGTTCTGCCATGGTCCAAAATCATCAACTCCATTCAGGGAGAATGATGCCTCGATCCTCTCGAGGTCCACACCGATACCGCTATCTGAGATCTCAGACTCGAAATTTATCAGTTCATCATGGAAAACTGTTCCGGACCTTGGAGATGTGATCTGAACGAATGGTCCTGTTGCATCGACCCAGACACTATAGGTCTCACTGATGGAATATTCCTGGTCCACTCCACCATTTCCCAGCATATCCTTGGCCCTGAACCTGATCTTGTTGGTCTTCCCCTCAAGGAAGACAATACTGACCGTGTATGTCGCTGTCTGGTTATCGATATTTTGAACCGTTCCCTTTCTCTGCCACCGATCCCATTCTCCCTTCTCCTCCTGGTAGGTCTGATAGAAGATGGACCAAGGATCCACACCGGAAAGATCATCTGTTATCCGGACCTGGAAATCTATCACATTCTCATTTATCCAATCCCCTTCTTCAGGAGACAAGAGCTCAAAGGATGGTCCCTGATCATCGATCTTCGGTTCGTTCTTCATGGTCGTCTTTACCTCTGAAAGATTCCCTGCGGATGCCTTTGCTGAGAAATAATAGAATATCTCAAGGTCCCTGGTAACAGTAACGGTTTGAATGAAGGTCTCACCATTCCTGTAATCATAATCGGGTGTTGGCATCAATCTCAAGGTCATGTTGAATGGTGATCCGGGATAGGGGAATATAGCCCCACCCAGGGTACGATAGTAAAGATTGAGCTTTGGATATCCCTTCTGGGGAGGATCGTTCTCAATATCTGAGTATGTGACCTTGAAATTGAACTTCTGATCCACAGCCCCGGTTTTGGGATCTACATCGCCATCTGTGAGTTCAGGTCCAAATCCAGCTTCCCCTGATTGGGTCGTCCTTGCAAAGTAAATATCGGTACCATCACTTCTCCTGGTATCT
>JAUVBH010000268.1 GCA_030591285.1 Thermoplasmatota archaeon | reverse complement strand
TGAGGAATAGGGAGGGTATGAAATGAGCTCTGGCAAAGGGACCTCTGATAAGAAACCGGGCATCAGTGTCAAGGAAGCGGAAGTTTTCAACAGACTACCACATGGGATCATGATAATAGATGCAAAAGGTACCATAAAATTCACTAATGGCCAACTATCGGATCAGATGGAGGTTGGATCGGATGATCTATTGGATACCATGCTGTTCGACATTCTGGAACCCTCCTGTATCCCGGATGTTCTTTCCCTGATCAGATCTGACAAAAGATATACCACCCAGCATACCCTTATCCTGAACCCATCATCCGGAAGGTCCGTCCACGGAGTATTCTCCTTCCAGGAGTATCCTCTTGAAAAGGGGGAAGGATTCCTGATGGTCCTCATGGAGCAGAGGGTCAGGGTCATGAAAAGGGAGATAGGCTTTGAAGCTCTGGAAGAACTCCCCATCCCCATAACAATTGTTGACAGGGAGCTGGAACTGGTATTCCAGAACAGTGCCACAGATGAATGGATAAGTTTACTTTCCAAGGGAAAGGATCCCCTCACAAAACCTCCAAAGACCAGAAAGGACAAACTGATGGAGTGTTTCGCACATGGATCCACTGTCTCCTACACGGTTAAGGTGAAGACACAGGAGGAGCCCTTCATTTTCGATGTGACCGCAGTTCCTCTACCCTCAAGGGAAAGAGCGGATAAGGCCATGGAAATATGGCTGGCAAGGCAGAACATGGGATCAGGAAAGGGAGAAACTCCTACCAGTGGGATCAGTGAAGAACTTATCGAGACATCAAATGCAATAATAATCGGTCTTGATATGGAAGGGAACATCGATCTTTTCAATACAGGAGCATCCCGCGCTCTTGGTTATTCTCTTGAAGAAGTGAAGGGAACTTCGTGGTTCGATTACCTGCTGGACCGTGATCTGGAAAGTGGAAAACTGGAGATCTTCCAGTGGTCGATCACCTCCGGATTCAGGACCCAATACGAGGTCAGGGTACGGGCCAGATCTGGAAATGCCATGGTAATTTCTCTTGAGAACACGGTGATATTCGACGATGAGGGAAATGTGAAGATGGTCCTTATGGTGGGACAGGACATCACTACGATGAAAAGATTGGAGACCTCCCTTCGGGACCAGAGTGAAAAACTGGTAGAAGCCATAGATGAGGTTTCACTCTATAACGACCTTATGATCCATGATATCCATAACGCCAATGCCGGAATCATGGGATATCTTGAACTCCTGAACCTAGGTGGATTGAACGATGAGAAGAGGAAGAATTACATCGTAAGAGCACTAAAAGAGGTCAAGAAAAGCTCTTCCATCATCAAGGATGTCAAGGTCATGTCAATGGTCAGACCCGTAGGAGAGACAGTTCCGATCGATCTGGTCACTACCTTCGAAGAAGTTATCCAAAAATACTGCAGTGACCAGTCAGGTGCACCTCCAAAGATCGACATGAACATTGCAGATCTTCAGGTCCTGGCAGATGATCTGATCGAAGAAGCGATAATCCGCATTCTTGGCCACTCTTTGATGAACATGGATATGTCCCAGATCAATATCAATGCAAAAAGGGACCCATCAAGATCCAACCTTGTTCCGGAACCGGTCCACATCGTTATTGGTACCGGTGGGAAGGGGATAACAGATGAAATGATCGAGGTCGTTTTCGATAGACCCAAAAGAACTGATCTTGGATCCCATGGACTGGGCCTTTACCTGGTCAAGAAGATCATTGATCGATTCGGTGGAATGGTATGGGTAGAGAGATCCAAGGATGGTAAAAACATCGAAGTACACATCCTTCTGAGAGAAGCGGTTTGATCAATCAGCCACTATTCTAAGGGTTCCATCCTCATAATAGATCCAGAAATTGTCCCTTATCTTCTTTGTCAGTTCTGAAAGGGCCACATACAGGTCCTCCTCGGAGATCTTTAGCTCACTGGCAGCATCTTTCGTGACCCAAGGGTAATTGCCAAAATCATTGTCCCTGACATAGTGGTAGACCTTTGTTTCCAGATCGGTAAGGTCCTTCATTGCCATTTTCTGCAATCCCCTGACTCTATCTCCAGCCCAGTCTGGAAACCCCACCATCGCCATGGTCCTTCTTGACGACCCTGAGCTTTCTTATCTTTCCATCGGAGGCCACCGCAGGAACTTCGAACTGTTCCTTCCTCTTGATCCTTCCAGGGAAATGTTTCAACAGGATAACCCTGGAGATCGATTGTACCCATCTGAACGGCACTCCAACTGAGGCGCCCTCTTCCACAAGCTCCTCATTTGTCTCTGAAATCAATAGCTCGTAGACCTCTCCGCTCTCAATATCTACGATTACATCCTCCACATACCCCAGGGATAGTCCCTTGTCTGTGATAACCTCAAGGTTCTGAAGATTCGTGATCTCGGTAAGCATACTTATCCCTCATGACCCGTTCCTGTGGTTGTACCGACGATTCCCAGAACATCGGTTCTAACTGGATGGATAGTGATTTTCTATTGTTTAAATGTTTTTACGTTCGTTGTACAAGTTGGTTTTTAAAAATATGTGATAAAAATGCCGAAAAACCCAATTTTAGAGAAAGTCGGGCTAGTATATATTGATTATCTTTTGGTCATCTCTTGGTTTTGATAAGATACCTATTGAGTGATGATCTCGTCAAGACTGTCATCGAGATCAGGGGACTTGAAAAACCACGGAATATGTCGAAATCACCAATGACAATATTGACGATCTGTTAGATTCATCCTGAATGCCTTATAATCGCAATCTGGCCGCTTCTGGCGAGCGATCTGGGATTCATCGAAGAGATGTCAGTACACAATTTCTTCTTCTTCCTCGAAGTTTATAACCCCATGACTCTCTTCATATAGTTTCAAGGACTCATTTAGGATAACCTGCAACCTCTTTGCACCTCTTGGTGTCATAATGAGGAGAGCATCGGATATTGCACACCATCCATCCTCACTCTTTAGTTTCTCATTGATAACTTCCACCCTAATATCTTGTGACGTCAGTCCACCAATGAAGTTAGTGGCATATAGCTTCTCGAATGTTGGAGATCGATTAATAGGTAATCTGGTAATTGGATTCGATTCGGATTTCTCTTCTTTCTTTTCT
>JAUVBH010000054.1 GCA_030591285.1 Thermoplasmatota archaeon | reverse complement strand
TAGACATCAGGACAGGGACATGGTTCTTCATATCTATCTCACCGGCACTTGTGATAGGACCGGCAGCAAGGGTATTGGAAGATATGGAACTTTTCAATGAACCGATACAGTATCTTTTCATTTCACCTATCATTTACATTTTTCTGGGACTTGTAACCCTTGGAACCGTTGTAATAGCATACTATTTTGAAAAAATGGGGAGAAAAGGTGTCCGATCAGTAGGACTCTTTCTCTTCGTTCCTGGTCTCATTGTATCACTTGTCATCTCTGCGTTCCCATCCTTGTTCACCGGTACGATCTCGATCATCCCCATCCTACTGATCACCACAGCAACAGTCGTAGTTTATGGATTCATGAAAGAAAAGAAGATGGAGGTCACTGTCCTTCTTTTCTGGTCTCAGATCCTTCTCTTCACCGGATATATGTATCTTCTCTGGATCCTGAAGGGAGATTGGTATGATACCTACGTTTTGAACCACTTCGGGAATGCTCCCGTGATGCATTTGGCAGGTGGCGTGGGGATCATTGGTTTGACCCTTCTTTCAACGGTGTTGATATTCGGGATCCTGAAATTCTATGGGAAGAAGAGCGAAAAGTTTGGACGTCTGGCTACCGGAATAAACATGATGATAGTGGGAAGCCATATGACTGACGCTACGGCCACATTTATCGGCATAGATATCTACGGATACTATGAGAAACATGTTGTCCCATCAGGATTGATGAATGCAATGGACTCGGTGGGATTCCCATATCCTGGTTTGGTCATGTATCCGTTGAAGCTGGTATTTCTGATCCCAGCCCTGTTCATCATGGACATATCGATGGAAAAGGAAGCTAAAGAGAATCCACATATGCTGGCACTTGTGAAATTGGCTATCATTGTACTTGGGTTTGGACCAGGGGTGAGGGACCTTCTCAGGATCGCCCTTGGAGTATAGGCATTCATTACATAAACAGACCAAATTCTTTGAAGATCTAAAAGAAATGATAAGAGCACGGCCTTATCCGTGCTCTTTCGTACCAATGGAAACGAAGGTGATGACCACGCTCCAATAGTACGGGGTGGATGGAATCACTAGAGTAGAACATCGCTCAGGGCAATATTAAACCTATTTTACACATGTGCATCGCTTTATATTCAAACCTTGCAAAGTACTTTCAAGAAGTGTTCTCCGTACTTCCCGATCCTCCCAGGTCCGATGCCTGGAACATCGTTCATATCATCCACGGATGATATCTCTCTGTTCACCATTTCAACGAGACTGAGGTTCGATGCAACACAGTAGGGTGGAAGTCCTTCCTCTTTCGCAAGTCTGTTCCTCTCTGCCCTCAGATCATCATATATCTCAATGTCAACTGGAACAGGAATGTCTTTTGATGGAAGAGGCCACGGGATCATAGCAGGGATCGATCTATTTGACTTCAATGCTCTGTTGCCTTTCTTGGTCAAGACCAGCCTGGGAAAATCGGGATCCTCAATATCCAAAAGAGATAGTCTCACCAGAGATTCTATGAAATCAAGGATCTGGTCCCCATTTAAAATTCGAAGTCTTCCAAAGTGATCCCTCATCTCTGATATGGATCTTATGACCGACCCGGGATCCTTTCCTCTAAGTATTTTGGAAACCTTGACCCTTCCCACTCCATCAGTATGGACATCCACTGCTGCCAATATGATCCGAGATACCGTGTCTTCAAAATCCTTTTCAATAACATAATCCAGGAGTTCTTCATCTCCTATCGCTTTCAAGCTCATTTTTCTACCTCCGCTCTGTATGGTTATACATGTCCTCTCCGAACGGATGAGAGAACGAAACCACACTGGTGGCTGCAATATTTAATGTTGAACTTAGGCTCTGTAAAACTAATGCTATTGAAATAATGACATCACACTAGTGTGATGGACGATCGGAAGTATTCTTCTTCTCGATCATCTTGTCCTCTATCTTCCATATACTGAACAGGAAAAGGGCAAGACAGACTATGATGACAACGGCCCAGATCCAATGGACCATATCTATCAGGGTTACGATCAATCCGGCAATGACAACTCCTACGAAGATAGCCAGGAAGGCCTTCTTCTTCTCCAGTTTGAGAAGATAGGCTACTAGAGTTCCTGTCCAGGCCCCTGTGATAGGAAGCGGGATCGCAACAAATAGGATCAGACCGACATCACCCCAGGTCTGAAGCTTCCTTTCTCCTTTCCTCCTTGTAGATTCGAACAACCGATCAAAGAACATACGGAAGATCTTCCATCTCCTCAGGAACTTCTCTACCCGATCAAAGAACAACATGATGAAAGGTATGGGTAGCATGTTACCGATTATGGAGAGAATTATCGCAGTGGGCCAATTAAGGCCCAATCCCAAAGCAATTGGAAGTGCCCCCCTTAGTTCGATTATGGGAAGCATGGCGATGACAATAGTGAATACACATTTCCCCCACCATGGGAGGACCTCTGCGAATTCCCTTAACGGTTCCTCCAGTATTGACATTCCTTACTCCTCGAACAATCTATCTGTCATCCATTTAGGGTCAAATGGAATAAGATCCTTGTAATCCTGTCCGGTACCTATGAATAGGATCGGTTTTCCAATGGTGTAGGCAATAGAAAGAGCTGCTCCTCCTTTTGCATCAACATCGATCTTGGTCAGAATCACACCATCGATACCGACAGCTTCATCGAATTTCTGAGCCTGGATAACTGCATCGTTCCCGGCCAGGGAGTCACCAACGAATATCTTCAACTGTGGTTTGGCTACCCTGGAGATCTTTTTCATCTCATCCATGAGATTTGTATTTGTCTGCATTCTTCCAGCTGTGTCCAGGAGAACTACGTCTTTCCTTCTTGCAACAGCGTGCTCTATGGCATCATATGCAACAGCAGCAGGATCTGCACCTGCTTTATGTTTGATTATCTTCATTCCCAGGTTCTCAGCATGTTTCGTCAGCTGTTCAATGGCTCCGGCCCTGAACGTATCTCCAGCAGCAAGAACACAGGTGATGTGCTGTTCTTTCAACCTGTGGGCGATCCTCGCTATAGCAGTGGTCTTCCCTGTTCCGTTAACACCAACGAACATGATCACTATCGGCTTATTGGCCCCTTTGATGAACCGATCGAAATCAAAGGTCTGGGTGACAAGGACCTTCTCTATGGAATGTCTGAGGGCGTTCTCAACTAGAACTTCCATATCGGTCTTACGATCGAGTTTAACGCCGGCAAGTTCCTCTTTCAGATATTCCTTTATCCGCTCCACTACTGGCTGTGCAACATCAGACTCCAATAAGGCCATCTCAAGTTCGAAGAGGAATTCATCCAGTTTCTTGTCCGAGATCTTTTTGGAGAATAGACCTCCTTTCTCTTCAACAAGAGGTTTTCCACTTTTCAGAAGGTCATCACCTTTTAATCCAGACCCTTCAATGGAATCCTGGAGGGTGATCCCGCTTTCGCTTTCCATTCCTACAGTGGGACCAGCGTCCCGAGCCATTTTCTTGCCGCTCTTCTTCATGGATTTTTGAGCGAATTTGCTTTTTGGGATAACTTTCTGAGAAGGTGTTTGAGAGAGGGGTTGAGGTTCATCACTATCAATATCATCCTTGGCTTTTTTCTTGAAGATATTGAGCTTCTCCTTGAGACTCTTGAACATCTACGACACCTCTAGAAGGTCTTTTCAGGTCCTGCCCCGGTCATCATCTGATCATTGTAAAGCTGCTGGGTCTTGTTGGAGATCTCCTGATATCTTCCCATGAGTTCCTGAATTGACCGATCAAGACTGGAAACAGCCTGGATCACCTTTTCCTTTCTGTCCTTTATCTGAAGGATGGCATCATCTATGCTGATGTCCATTATGATCCCGGCACCCTGGTCCACAAGGAGTTTCTCCATTTCGAGTATCTTCGATCTAACAAAGACCTGTCCCCCAATGGGAAGAAGAACCTCTTCCGAGGTTCCACTCTTCATACTCTCCATGACCACAATGGACCGATCATAGTCCAATGCAACGTTCCCAAGGGAATCCCTCTGCATTCTGATCGATTCGATCTGAGCCTTCAGCTGATCCATCTGCGCTATTCCCATCTCCATTTCCTGGGACATTCCTGGGCCTCCTTTCCACGATTTCAGTACATCCAGAAGTGAATGACTTCTTCGTTTCGATGGTCCGAAGTAGGGACCGGTAATTAAACTATTTCCCACTAAATATGTTTAGTGTGTACTATAAGAAAAGTGTCGGGTGAAGGACATAAGCCTCCTTCTGTTCTCCCCGCAGCATTACAATGCAGGGATGACGGCATCTACCTTCGCACCCTACCTTCCGATCCCAAGACAGGTCACTTCGGACATTTGGGCTTGCTCCCCGAGGGGTTGGCCGTTTCATCCGGTCCGCATCGACGTCCAGGCCAGGCCTTTCATTCCATATGATGCGGCGGTGTCGTTTCTGCTCCATCGCCATCGCTCTCGCGATCCCGGCTTGCACCGGGCCCCGGTGTCTTGAGGAGGGAGGACTTTCCCCAGCAGTCATCAAGGACCACCGTCGGCCGTCCACCTTCTCCCGACTTTCCCCTCACCGTTAAAGGTGGTTTATAAAATTATCGCTCCAGTGGATCACTCGACCTCATCGAGAGCGGAGACCAGATCATTGATCTGGAATGGTTTTGAAAGGAACTCACTTGCCCCAGCATCCAGCGCACGGGTCCTTATTGTTGTGTCTGCTGAAGCGAATATGATCTTGACCTTGGGGCACATCTCCTTGATCCGGATGGTAGTATCAACTCCATCCTTGTTCGGCATCCGATGGTCCATTATAATTACATCTGGTTTCTTCTTCAAACTGGAAAAGATCTCGATAGCTTCCTGACCATCATATGCTTCTCCGGTGACTTCATAGCCGTTGAACTCAAGGATATCCTTGTAAAGTTGATGAATGAAGGGTTCATCATCTACAATGAGCACAGACCTTATTTCAATACCTCCTTGAGCACTACTGTGAATCCGCCCCCGCCCAGACCACTGGTAATAGAAGGCTCGAAGTAATTAACAGTACCTCCAAACCTCTCCACAATTGACTTGCAGAAAACCAGTTTCCCTCTTTTTCTTCCTGTCAAGGGATCACTTTCATAGAAGAGTTCCGATATGGACTCCCGTTCTGGAGGTTTAAAATCCCCTTCAAGTGTAACCTGGGCAGAGTTGTCCAGGGTCTCTTTGATCCTGATATTGACCCTTAGCCGTCCCCCCTCGCATCTCTTCAGCATGAAATCCAGCAGGAAAAGGAAGACATCGACCAGTAAAAGATTCCCCTGAACAGTGATCTCCGATGATAGCCCTTCGACTATCAATGAGAGGTCCATATTGGAATTCAATGAATCGAAATACTCGGTGGCATCATTGATGGCTTTTGACAGACCGATACACTGATCGTTGGCCCTGGTCTGTGAATCCAGCTCGATGCTGTTTATGAGATTGGATGACATTCTAACATAGCCAAGAGCTTCATCAAGGAACTTCTTCTGCTTCTCTGTTGTGTCTGGCATCATTGACATCAGCTCAAGATAACCGTAGACACCCTGATTCAGATTCTTGATATCATGTGTAAGAACGTCAAGGTAAAACCTTGAGTCACCTTTTTGACCAAATTTCCAGATGTCATCTGTCATTTATTTCGCCTCTTCTCGGGGGAAGGAGAGTTGAAACTTTACTTGATGGAAATTACACTCTCAGTTGTAACAATAAGACATGGGGTTGGATGTGGTTTTAAAACCTTCGTTTCCATTCAGAGAATTGATAACTGAGATCTACAGGGCAGATATCCAGTCATTGACCTCTCTGATGAATCTTATCACAGTCCTCTGCAACTGACCCTTCTGGACCTTGAATACGACAGCAGACTGTTGTAAATACTCTTGAGGTCTGGAAACTTCCAGAGAGATAAGATCCTCCAATGGAAGACCTTCTTCTGGACTTCCAAGGTCTTTCCAACTATCAAGTGCCTTCAATGCAGAACTGCCTTCGATTTCCGATCTCAATTCCTCAACTGCAAGGGCTCTTGTTTCAGGGTCCATCTTTCTTGATCTTCCTGCGAACTTACGAAGTCTTTTCCAGAGTGAAAATAGGGAATCACTGACTGGTTGAAGGGATTCTGGATCCGAAATTCCCATTATTGTCATTACCTGAGAAAGTGTGAAGATATCTTGTTCATACATCTCCATGGCTCTTTTTCCTGCAACGTATTCCAATCTCAATATCCCGTCCTGGATCTTCTTGGTCCCAGATATTGTGACCCTGACAGCTTCAGAGGTGTTCCTAAGGTGGGTCCCACCACAGGCTTCGGTATCCAATCCCTCTATGGAGATAACACGCAATTCTTCCCCGGGAACCGCTCCACCCTGATACAATCTGAAACCATATCTTTCCTCGGCTTCGTCCCTGGGGAGGATCATCGAGATCACTTCCTGGGCTTCCTCAATGACCTCGTTAGCCGATCTCTCGATGGCCTCAAGCTGTTCCTTCTCAAGTGTCTTGTAATGGGTAATATCCAGTCTTCCCTTCTCTTCTGTCTTTTCGGCCCCTGCCTGCCAGATGTGATTTCCCAGAATGGACCTTGCAACACCGTTGATAATGTGAGTTGTGGTATGATGCTGAGCAAGCTGTTCTCTACGGCCCTTTTCTATCTTGCCCTGGACCACCAAGCCCACATTCCATCCAGAAAGGTCACCTTCAACCTTGTGGACGATCAGATGGTCCTGTTTGAAGACATCAACAACCTGAACCTCTGTTGGTCCCAGGAGCTGTCCGACATCATGAAGCTGGCCTCCGGAGGTTGGATAGAATGCGGTCTCCGAAAGAACGATATTGTTGTCCACTATATCTACGATCTTTGAACTGAAATCCAGCATCAGATAGTCACTGTAATAGAGAACACCTGTTGGAGGCAACTCTTTGAGATCAAGATGGAAATCTTTCTTGGTTGCCGCTTTCGTTGGAGCATTTTCATGGAGCTCTGCTACCCGTTTATAAAAATCCGGTGGTACCTCGACATCAAGACCGGAGCTAGTGAAGAGATCAGGTGTTATTCCCTGTGAATCATACAGTCTCAGAAGGTCATCTACTGTAACTGACCTTCCTTTCTCCTCCTTCTTCTTCAGTCTCTCCACGGTTGATATCGCCTTTTGCCTGGTTGCTCTGAATTTCCTCTTTTCATGGTCCAGGATCTCATGGACCTCCGGAGCAGCTTCAAGCATCTCAGGGAACTGGGGCACAAGGTATTCTGCATGCCATCTAGCCACCTCTCCCATGTCAAGGTCCCATCCGTATTTTTCAATGAAATCCTGAGCCCTCCGGTAGATCAACCTCAGATTGTATCCACCGCCTGAATTAGAAGGTAGACCTCCATCGCTCAAGGCGAACAACAAGGCTCTAGAATGGTCTGCAATAGAATATAATCCAGCGTGGACCTGGACAGTCTTCTTCAACTGATCCACATCCACGCCGATCTTGGAGGCAATATCCACCCAGACCTTGTTAACATCATCAACTTCATCCATGTTCAAAAGAGCGGAATAGGGAAGGAACCGATTGAGAATATCCTTCTCTTCTCCTTCCTCTTTCAAACCTGCGATGGAGAATAGCTTCTTCATTACAGTCGGGAAATTTGGTTCATATGCTGTCGGAGTTCCATACGAGAACCAGGCTGGCCTTTCCTGACCCATACCCATATCAAGAACGCGGATGTCAAGACCTTTCAACTGGTCTCCATCCCTTTCATACATCGTATAGACCTGATTGCCGATCTCGAGACCCTTGGAGAAGAATTCCAGAGAGCATCCAAAGTTCCCTCCACCTGCCCATGCATCCTCATGATAGACAATATCGTTGAGAGGAAGACCCATTCCTTCGATCAACCACGCATGGATGTCATCGAAATACTTCGGCTGGTCATACTCTTCCTCGGATACGAAGGCATGTTGTCCTATCATGATGAAACCTGTGTTATGCCTTCCTGTTATGCCAACGTTATCAACATCATTGAACCTCAAACATGTTTGGGGGACAACAAGAGGATTTGCGGGAGGTTTCACGGCTCCCCTCACCACATACGGCTGAAAATCTGTAATGGATGCGAGAGTGAATTCTGAAGTTGGATTCCATCGAGAGATGGAGGGATACCTTGCAATAGGTGTATAACCTCTTTTTTCAAAAAGATCGGAGAATCTCTTCCATACTGCGATGAAGTCCATTTTATGTGTGCAGTTCTTCTTACCAATGAAGGAGTAACCACCTTCACATACAGGTTCTCCGCAAACCGTTCTCTCGGTATCAGCGGTCCAGAAATATGTTCCGCAATTGGGGCACCTGCCCCTCCTGAGACCGATCTGCTTCATTTTCTCTGTTGGAAAGTAACGATCAGGATCAGAGGAAGCCTCGTCCTTGACCTTCTTTTTCATCTCCTTCTCAGATAGCATCAGATCCCTCATATGGTAGATTCATTGCTTAGGCTTGGTAAAGAATGGTTCCAAACACTCTTTAGGTGGAAGTTTGAGCCTTTTTAGGCCGATCTCCGCAAGTTGTGTGATCGGATCATACATCTGCGAAACTGGTGGATTGTAGGAGAGCTCTGTATCCAAAAGATCATGGAGTGTCATTCCTCC
>JAUVBH010000297.1 GCA_030591285.1 Thermoplasmatota archaeon | reverse complement strand
CTGTACTCCCTCGACACTTCGACAGGAGAGATACTATGGACCCTGGATCTGGGACCTTCCTCGCTTGAAACATCTCCTGTTATCTCGAACGAGATGGTAGCTGTAACATATGGTCAGGGACTGGTGATCGTTCATCTTTCAAATGGAACTATCCACAGAAAATATCTCTATGGCGACAGTCGTGATCTCTCCCCATCAGTATACAAGGGCAAGGTGTTCTTCGGAGATTCCCAGGGTTATGTTTACTGTCTGCAGAAAGGAACCCCTCCAGTATCCGATGATGATGATGGTCACCGGGACCCAAGCATTGAATTAACTGTCGGCCGAGGTGCAACTTACTTTATGATCGCTTTGATAATGGTGGGAAGTTTGATCATCTTCATCTATTTCAAAAGGAAAAAAAATTGATCGGATCCATGGGAGCTAAACATTTGGGAACGCCCCCACAATCCTTATGTACAATGTCCTAGAATGAACTGGATGTAGGGACGTGTCAGGTTAGTGCCTGGGGGATCGACAATGGGGAAAACATCGATCAGAGTGAAAGTTAGAACATTTCCTGCAAGTTCCCTTATTTTAGCATTGTTCCTTACAGCATCTCTTTTGATCCTTCCAGGTCATAACAGCTACTGGACAGAATGGAGAGGGGACCCCCAACACCTTGCGTTGGAGAATGGAGATCCTCCCGATGTCGGTGAGCTGATCTGGACATATCATACAGGCGACCAGGTTCTCTCCTCCCCGGTTTTTTACGAGGGAGGAATGCTCATCGGTTCGGATGATAAGAATCTTTACTGCTTCGATCCAGTAACAGGTGATGTGAACTGGAAGTTCAAAACGGAAGGTGAGATCCAGGCATCAGCTCTCGTCCATGATGGGAAAGCATATTTCGGATCATTTGACGGCAACTTCTATTGCATCACTCTCCCGGAAGTTGGGTCCAGTGCAATGCCGTCACTTGTTTGGAATACGACAGTGCAGGGTCAGGTCATATCTTCAAGTCACATTTTCAAGGATTCAGTTATCTTCGCCGATACAGAGGGATACATATACCGAGCATCTTTGGATGATGGAGAGATCATCTGGAAGGAAGGTCATACTACGGATCAGTTCTGGGCAACTCCATTGATCATCTCGGGATCCGAACAGTTGATAATCGGGGACATATGGAACGATCTGTTCATCTTGGATGCAAATGACGGCAGCCTTGAGAGGGAAGTATTCGTCACAAGGGATACGGAGATTTATGCATCGGGAACAATCGATAATGGTATTTTCTTCATAACAGGTGGAATGGACCAATCCCTCCATGCCTATGATATTGAAAATGATGAATTTCTATGGAGATTCGATGCAGAACATGATACCTATTCAACTCCCATTGTGGATGGGGACAGGGTCTATTTCGGTTCCTTCGAATATTTATGGTGTCTACCGATAACAGATCCGGATGGAGATGGCAACATAACAATGGAAGAGATCATCTGGTCCGCTCCCACAAAAGATTTCCAGGGAGGATCTTCTCCTTTCATCGCTTCTGACAAGATCTTCGTTGGTTCCGATGATTACAATCTATACTGCTTTGACAAAACAACAGGTGATAAGATCTGGACATTCGAGACGAAGGGATATATCTACTCCTCTCCTGCAATGTTCGATGGTAAGGTCTATTTTGGTTCATCTGACCGGAATGTATACTGTGTCGGAAAGAGACCACCTGGTCTTGTGATGGATGTCGATATCGATGTTTCTGAAATAACATCCGATAACATCACAGCGATCAAGATCAAGGTAACAAATGACGAAGGAACCCCAATAGGGGATGCGATCGTATCGTTCATTACCTCTGCCGGTTTCATATCATATGATGAAGAGGGAAATACAAGACTTGAACATAGGACCGATGCAACCGGAAACCTCTCTGTTTACTTCTTCCCCGTCCATGTGAGTTCCAGGTCCACAATAGATATCTCATTTGTTGCTGCAAAGGAAGGACTTCAGGGAACTTCCACAGATGTTCAGATCATTGTAGAACCAGGAGAAGAGAGCTCTGGGGACAATACAGACGTAGGTGAGGACCTTGAAAAGAGGATACCTTACTACATCGGGATCTCCTTGCTGGTTCTGATAAATATCATTCTGATATTATTGGCACTCCTGTGGTTCATGAGGAACAGGTTCGAACAGAAGGAGGCTGGGAGCAAATGAGATTAGCACACCGTGTTCTGCCTGTGTTCCTCATCGTATTCATGCTAATTCCGCTGCTATCCGCAGGTAGTTCTGGAGATACTGTCGAAATAGAACCTACAGGGGCGGAGATCATTTGGCAGTATACCAAAGATGACAGCGAAGCAACCTTCTGGAAGCTGGACTGGTCCCCTGATGGAAAGATGATCGCAGCCACCTTCTTCGATAATATCTGTATAATATTGAATGCTGAGGATGGGACTGTAAATCAGGAGCTCGATCTATCAATTCCATCTACAAGGTGCGATGGTTTTGCTCCAGATGGTCTCAAACCATTGAGAGCATGTGCCTTCTCTCCTGATGGGGAATTCCTCGCAGTCGGCGGGGATGACCTTATTGTCACTGTCTTCAACACCGGAACAT
>JAUVBH010000179.1 GCA_030591285.1 Thermoplasmatota archaeon | reverse complement strand
TTTATAAAATGGCTATCAATTATTACTTTCCTAAGAAGACCGATGCCTGTGGTAACATTTACGGTCCCCTTGAGTAGTGCTTCGCTGCTTTCACCACCATAGATCATGATATTGGGTATTGCACTGGCTCCAGCACTTGTTCCACCTATCACGCAGAATTCATTGATGTATTTCCTTCTGATCTCCTTGAGAATAGGAGATCCACCCAGAATAGTAGTTATGCGAAGCTGGTCTCCACCTGAGAAGTAAACAATATCCGCTTCCTTGATCTTTTTAAAAAGTTCAGGATCTTTTCCTTGATCCCTGGTCCGGATATCCATGATGAACAATTCGTTGCTATTTACCTTCTTGAAGGCGGTCCTGTAAACTTCCCCAACCTCTACTGGTATCTCAGATGCAGTGGTTATGAGAACAATCTTGGCAGTTTCCTTATCGATCAGAGATCTTATTCTGTTGAGGATCTTCAGATCGTTCTCTTTGTCCTCTGCTCCCCCTACAGCAACAAGAAGTCCTTTCGGGTTCTTCGTGCTTTCTGTATCGATACCATCCTTCGAAGTGGTCATTGTAGAAATACTGAATTACACAGGGTATATAAATCCATGGACATACATATTGAAGGTAAATTGGGATGAGATCTGATTTTGGTTCTTGGATATTATCAATTGCGTGCATAAAATCTTTTCAATTCTTTTATCTGAACCTCAAATGGATCTATTCGGGTTGCGAACTCTTCCTTAACGGAATTGATATATTCGACATCTCCGGAACGTGTGGCGATACGATCCATCAGCTTGCCGACCTCATCTTTGGTGATGGTCCTCATTTTCATGACCAATTTCATGTCTTCCACGATCTGATCTCTAGGAAATTCCATTTCTTTCATGGTTTTGATATTTTCAAGTTTATTTCCCAATAACTCGTCAATATACACCAACATGTCATCTTTCTCATTTTTCAGATCATCCAGAGTGTGTAATCTCAGATAATGTGAAAGTTGGTAGGTCAGATCTTTTACTTCCCCGGAAGGTTCATAATATTCTTCCTCCGGTTCCTCTACCATTTCTTGAAATCCTTCTGCCACTGCTCCCATACCTTCTGCCATGGCACCCATGGTGGTACCAACAACTCCCATCATGTCCCCCATTACTTCCATCATCTTTGTCTGCATCAGTTCCATGAACTCTGTCATTGGAGGTTCAACCTTCGCCATCATTTCCGGTTCAATACTATCCATGAATTCACCACATTCTGGGATTTCATAGATCCGTGTCATTTCTGCATCTATATCGTCATCGAAGATGAATTTTTCATCGCTGAACCGTTCAACCTGGGCTTTCTTTTCTTCCGGTGTGTAGGAGGGAAGATTATCGAAAAAATTCTTTGCAGTAACAACCGCCGAGACCATGAATTTCTCCTGGGTGTCGACCAATTCATCTTTCTTCTCTTTCAGATCATCGATAGATCGAATGGACCTGAGCAGTTCTTTCAATTCCTGTTTGGACCTCTCAAAATCATCCACCATATCACCAATTTGGAATGTATCCATTGAATATTTAATTGTTATCTGAATGAAAATTGAATTTTTAATCTTATTAACTAATCACCAGTTTGTTAGCATCGAGTTTATATTGGTTCTGATCGTACAATACTTACGGAGCTTCCAGATGAACGGAAATAAGAATCGAGAGATCATCATCACCCTGAAGGGTATGGACTGCATGGATTGCGTCAATAAACTGCAAAAGGCACTCCATAACGTTGATGGGATCAAAAATGTTACTCTCAATTTCGCTTCCGGGAAAGGAAAGATCGAATTCGACCCAAGCAAGGTCCATCTGATAAAATTGAACGACATGATCTCCAAGATGGGCTATGAGATGGTTGGAGAAGTAGTAAGGTATTCCCTTGACAATATTCACTGCAGGGATTGTGGTCATGAACTGGAAAAGGACCTTGAGAAAAGGGTCGGGATCATTGATGCATCTGTTTCCATGGGTGCCAATACAATTTCAGTGAACTATGTTCCTCAGGAGATAAAGAAGGTCAAGATCGAAGATCGCATCAAGGCGTTGGGATACAAGATAATGAAGACCGAAGCCGATGTTGAAGTAGGTCTCAAGATGCAGAAAAAGAAAGGGATACTTCTCGGGATCTCTGCTTTACTGTTTGTTACAGGATTGATATTGTTCTGGGGTGACCTGGACCCTACATTTTTTGAATATGAATGGAATTTTCTAGTGGTTGTTTTCTCTCCTTCATCGATCTTATTCCTGATATCCCTGGCCATCCCTGGGATCTCCATCGCAAAAGCAGGTTTTTACTCCCTTAAAGGTAGGGTCATTACTATCGATCTTCTCGTCATCCTGGCCTCGATCGGGGCTATCCTGATCGGAGAATACTGGGAAGCAACAGCAGTTGTATTCCTCACAGCTTTTGGGGAACTTCTACAGGACCTCAGCGTTGAAAAGACAAGGAAATCTCTTGCAAAACTTCTTGAGGGGGCCCCGAAAACATCACTTGTACGAAGAGATGGGAAGGAGATCAAGGTCGAGATATCGGATCTGATAATTGGTGATATCGCGATCATCAAGGCAGGGGAGAAGATCCCTGCAGATGGCAAGATAACAAAGGGCATGTCAGCTGTCAACCAGGCCCCTATTACCGGTGAAAGCGTTCCTGTGAACAAAGAACCAGGCGACACCGCTTTCGGTGGAACCATCAGTGAGGATGGCTATCTTGAGATGACCGTTGAGAAGACCGGTGATGATACAACAATATCCAGGATCATCAAGCTGATCCAACAGGCCCAGGAAGAGAAGGCTCCAACACAGAGGTTTATTGAAAAATTCGCAGATATATTCGTGCCTGTTGTCATCTTATTATCCATTGCAACCTTCTTCGTCACGAAGGATGTAAGGAACTCTCTTGTGCTCCTTGTTGTTGCCTGCCCATGTGCACTTGTGATATCCACACCTGTTGCTGTGGTGTCAGGTTTGGGAAACGCTGCAAAACAGGGCATCCTCATCAAGGGTGGAATTTCCCTGGAGATCATGGGGAAGGTCAAGACCGTTGTCTTCGACAAGACAGGGACTTTGACAAAAGGAGAGCATGGGATCTCGGAGATCTATTCCACCGATGGGGACAAAGATCGGATCCTGGAAATAGCAGCGTTGGCAGAGCAAAAATCTGAACACCCCATCTCCAAAGCAATAATGCATGATGCACTGGAAAAGAATATCCAACTCAAAGAACCGGATGAATTCCAGGTCTTCAAAGGGAAAGGGATCCTCGCATCATTCAAAGAAGATGATCGATCGATCCTTGTTGGGAAGAGATCACTATTGGAAGAAAGATCTATCAAGATCCAGAGTGGATCACTTGATATCCAGAACAAAATGGAAAAGAAAGCCCTCACAGTTTTCTTCGTTGCAGTCAACGGGAGGGTTGAAGGGATCATTGGTACATCAGACCAGGTGCGGGAACAAGCCAAGGACCTTATATGCGATCTGAAGAAAATGAAGATCAAAACAGTGATGCTATCCGGTGATAACTCAACAACTGTGAAGGTACTGGGAGATAAGCTCGGATTGGATGAAGTTCATGGTAATCTCTTACCCGAGGATAAGGTCGAGTTCGTTAAGAAACTTCGTGGATCTGGCAAAATTGCCATGGTGGGTGATGGGATAAACGATGCTCCAGCCCTTGCTGCAGCAGATATCGGGATCGCCATGGGTGGGAGTGGAAGCGACCTTACCATAGAGACCTCTGACATCACATTGCTATCCGATGATATCTCCAGGATCTCGGAAACCATCAGATTAAGCAAGAAGACCCTCAATGTAATAAAACAGAATACTGCTTTTGCTCTCTTTGTGGTTGTTGGTCTCATCCTGTCTGCATCCATTGGATGGATCGGATTGACCATGGGAGTGATCGGCCACGAATCAAGTGCGTTGCTGGTGATTGCAAATTCAATGAGATTGGTCAGGATCAAGGGCAAGAGACAAGAAGTAGGTAGGCATGAACATGATAAAGGTCAAAAACCTTCTGTAAATCCTGAAACGAGCAAATGCGGTATAGAAGATAATTCATGCGGATGTTCCCATTAAATGGGGTGGTCAATATCAAAGGAAAAGTTCCTAAATGGCATTTCATACCAATCGCTCTATTGATAATTCTATTGACATTCGCAACAACAACTCTGGGTCAGGAAGATGAAGAAGAAGAAGAAGAAGAAGAAGAACTCAACCTGAGAACGACCTTCTATCTTAGCAGTTCATTGGACCTTGTTCTTTCACGTTCTGGAGCATCTGGAACCATTTCACTTCCTGACTTCAGATTGATCTCAGGAGGGGGTTCCGAAGTATTAGGGACCTGGGAATCCGATCCAGTAGCCTTTCCCATATCATTGGGAGGAAGTACCGACATAAACATTCACGTTACCGG
>JAUVBH010000266.1 GCA_030591285.1 Thermoplasmatota archaeon | reverse complement strand
CAAGTTCAATCTGTTTTTCTTCCAATGGACCAAGGACGAATGTACTCACAACAACTGGGGTCTTGTCCAGTTCAAGGGCAGGAATTGCCGTAACCACCACTCTTACTGATCGGCCCAGGCTGTTGGATGCCATTATCGATATCGCACCCGGTTCCTGTGCTGTTGTAGGAATATTTTCTATGGTATAATAGCCAGGCTTGGTCACAGCAAGGGTGGTGAAATGTACCAGGAATGCTTCCCTGATCCTTGCTCCATTATCACCATATATTCCAACTGGTATAAGGATCTCATATTCTGTCGATCCATCAAGATCATCATGTGCGATCCCAACTGACCTGCCGGTCGTCGCCCATGAGAAAGTAAGGTTTCCCACGATCTTATCGCCGATAATGGCTCTGATCACCAGGTTATCCTCGATCTCACTCTTCACCACAGTGTAGTTCGTGAAATAGAGATAGACATCTGCACTGATGGAAACGTTTTCCTCATCAATATCCACCTGTGAAGGATTCTGCAGGATCACCTCGATGGGTTTTAGCTCCGTCAGTATCTCAACGGACTCTCCCCTGATCAGTGCTTTTGATCCGGTTATGGTCAATAGTTCCCTATGGAACTCACCCTCCTGGAAATTGGAAACGTAGAGGATATAGCTGCTGTCATGTTCCAGGTCTTCTTTTGCTTTGATGGTCACCGAATTTCCATCTTCAGATATTGTGACATCAGTTGGAACTGGCGGTGATCCAAGTGTGAAGTTCTCCAAGAAGGAGGCAAGATCGGTCCTTTCAAGTTCAGACTGGAACCTGATCGTTATTGCCCCATTCACTGGCATGTATCCCATCTCATCTTTTGGATAGAGAATGGTGAACCATTCCGGTGAGCGCTCAAGATCGAAATTTGTGTCGTTGATCGCAAACCCGGATCTAAGGGTTCTCATTGTCAGTGACATCGTTGTCAATCCGATCTCAGAACCGTTTGCGATTATTGTTACCGGGAATATCTCCAGATCTGACATCACGATATCGATCAGGTAGTATCCGTTCAATTCAGATATTCCCTGTCCCAGCAATTCATCTCCATCCATTACCTTGACAAGAACACCTTCTACACCTTTATCGCTGACCAATATCCTGCCGTTTACCGCAGCACTGTCTAGCTGTTCTGTGTTGAAGTTGATCACAAGGTCCTTCCAAAGTGGATTGATCGATCCACCAAGTTCTGCAACCTGGTCACTCACTGTAAGTGTATACACTGCATTGTAACTTAGATCGGACCTTGGTGTGACGCGCCATCTCTTGTAGCTTCCAGTGTCATTAATAATATCTATCGGGACCTCTGATGAATCCTCATCAATTATCTTGATATTATCATTTGACATGGTTTCGGATTCCATATCGGAATCGAAATCCAACCTGATGTAGCTATCAACCTCAATGATCGCATTTTCTTCCAATGGCACGTATACTTCGCCAGCTGCAATCACTTCGACTGGAAGCGCCTTTTCAAGGAGTTCTATTGTTTTCAAGGTGGGGTCATCCTCACCTGCATAGACACTGAATGAATAGTCGAAGAAATTTGGATAGGTAGCTTTGAAAGGAGTTGTAATATCCTTTCTGATATCATCGAATTGAACTTGTCCCTGATCATCTGTCATCAATATCTCATCGGTGATGAAATGTGTGACGGTCACCCCTTCGAGAACATTCTCATCCTCATCCTCGACGGTCAGTATAACGGATCTTGTATCCCTCTTTTCGACAACAAGACCTGAGGCAACATATTCTGCTCCTCTGGGTATGTTGAATGAATAAGGTATAGATCTTTCCCCGTAGTAGAGGTATTCATCAATATCTCCAACAGTAGGCCCCCAAACGGTAATGGAATGATCGAAATCCTCCCTTACCTCCATAGAGAATTCACCATCAACGAGTTCGACCGGAAGATTATCCATCTTGATCGTTGTCCCATCAGGTGCTGGATCGGTTGTACCATTGACCAATACTGTTCCCGACACAATTGCTGGTTTCATCCAGGTTGTGAAGGTTGAGGAATGAGTTCTCCAAAGTGGTTCCATATCTCCGCTATCGAGGACTCTGGGAGTGACCACGAGCCTATACGATGTGTCATATTCCAGATCATCACTGGGAACAAGATTGACATTCTTAGACTCTGCATCCCAATTGTAATCGACAGTTACAGGTCCCACACCAACTTCTTCCAGATATACAGAATTGGTATCAATACTTGATTCGTTCATGGCCTCGTGGAACCTAACGAAGATATTCACCTGGCTCTTGTTGGTTCTGACAGTATCTGAACCATCAGCTGGACTCGAAGCACTTACCAGCGGATCTTCGATCAAAGTGATATTGTAATTGTTGGTTGCTCCCTCGGTGATGATGAAATCCCGGGTATAACCGGATCCATCCAGAGTATTGAAGTGAGGCATTTCAAATCCCATTTTGAAATTATTTGATGTACCTTCCAATCCAACCTGCATATCGATGAATTCAACATATCCTGACGCATCAGTTCTAAGACCGGATAGCGCGGTGTTGAATGGATAATGCTTGTCAAAGCTGAATCCAACTCCCTCAAGTGGTGCACCTGAGGAACCATTGTACACCGTTAGAGTTACATTGCCAAATACACCAGGTGTAAATTCCAATGTGCCATTTGGGATCTTGTAAGGTGTTGGGACGGACTTTGTAAAATTTCCTGGCATTGGAATATTTAACAATCCGCCAGATGTCTCATTCCAACCATATCTATCAAAGATGTGTATATCCCATCCTGCCCCATGGTTGACAAGGTCCATGTCTACCTCAGCGTCAAATTCCATGGTTGTACCATTCCATTCCACTGTCCAAGGACCCATTACTGTGGGGGGTGTCATGTTGATATCTGTACCTGTGAACTCAAGTATTTGAGATAAGTTCAGACTACCGACATTTGCAGCTGTAAGGTTGGCTACATATCCCTGGAAATATCTATAATCATTTGGGAACCAAGGTTGCTCGCTCGAAATTTCCTCCCCATTGGAAGGGGTTATGAAAATCCCCATTCCCGATAGGAGCAGCAATGCGACGATCGACGTCGCCCAAAATTTGATCTTCATTTGTTCACCATCCGTTTTTCAATATCCCATTTCTACT
>JAUVBH010000284.1 GCA_030591285.1 Thermoplasmatota archaeon | reverse complement strand
ATGATCTGAGCGATCCCGATCATGGAAATCTCCGCAAAGGTTTAAATGCAACCTCTTTTATCGCACGCCTCATCCCCTCTATAGGGAACCCATTATCTTGGTGGTACTAATGAAGGACGGCGATTTCATAAGGCTGGATTTTGACGCTTTCGTTAAGGAGACGGAACAGCTGGTCGACACGACCCACGAAGAGGTCGCGAAGGAACATGATGTTTACAACGAAAGGGTGAGCTACTCTCCCATCGCTGTGATCGTTGGATCAGGCCATATCGTAAAGGGCCTGGACAAGGACCTCCTTGATGCAAAGAAAGGAAAGGAGAGAGAGTTAGAGATCTCCTCTGCCGACGCCTTTGGAGAGAAGGATCCAAAACTTGTGGAAGTCTTCCAGGAGAGGAAGATCCTCTCACTTCCTGAATTCAGGAAAGGAGACACATATCCAGCAGAAGGGATGGAGATCCGCATCAACAACAAGATCGGCATCATCTCAGGCAGGTTCGCTGGAAGATACAGGGTGGACTTCAACCATAGATGGGCTGGAAAGACAATTGTATACAAATACACCGTCACAGACCTGATCACCAAGAAGGAAGGCAAGTTGAATGCCATTATAGAATCCTCCTACATGAACCCAGAGGAATTCCAGGCATCCTTCAAGGGCAAGGATGCAGTTGACATTACCCTTCCAGACATGGTGAAGCTCGACCAGGGATGGGCAATGGCAAAGTTCAAGCTTGTCTCTGACCTGAGGGCACACCTCGGATTGAAGACCATCAGGCTCATCGAGGAGTATGTGAAGAAGGAAGAAGAAGAAGAGAAGGTCGAGGAGGAGCACAAACACGAGTGCGACGATCCTGACTGCAAGCATGATGAAGAACATCATGAGTGCGAGGACCCCGACTGCTCCCACGACTCCCATAAAGAAGAAGAGAAGAAGGAATAGATCACCTGCTTCTCATCGAACTAAGGGGTCCACCTTCGTGGGCCCCTTTTTTTTATATAAAAAATCGGGCACATATAACAGTAGTAATCGAAAATGTTAAAGTACTATCCATCTGATTAATTCAGGGATTAGAGGGCACCAGGTACCTGGTGGTCTCGGAAGGTGATATAGATGGATATGGTATCAAAGTGGGCATCGTCCCCTGGCAAGAAGAAGACTGCTTCTATCGCAGTTGTCTTCCTGCTTTTCTTCACAGGTCTTGTGTTGTTTATACCTGTTGTGGAAGGAACGGTGACCCCCAGCACTCCAGCGGACCTGACAGTGAATAACCAGGAGATCCACAGGAACTCAACTGGATTTCCTGTCTGGGGATTCAGAGCAACATCCAATACAGGGGCGGATACGCTTGACCGGGTAAACGTGACCTTGATCAATCAGGGGAGCTTCACATTTTCAGATATCAGGTCCATATCGACCAGCGGGTCCAGTTCCGGTGTTGCTATTTACAGGGACGATGGGACCACCGATGATGCACTGGACACCTCTGATACTGCTGTAACGATCGGTTCATTCTTCATCACCGGAACGACCATTGTTCTAAATATTTCATCAGAAAGTGTTCCATCATCCGTTTCAGGAACCCATCACTGGTTCATTATCGTCAGAACATCTTCCACCATCGTAACAGGTGATACTTTCCTGGTAAGATTGGCACCAAGTGCCATCAGATTCTCAGATGGAACGACCATGCCATCGACCCAGATGAGTTCGAACAGAATAGAATGCAAATACATTACAGGAAGTTTCACAGGAACAACTGCTCCGATCCCAATAGGGGAAGATGGAATTGACGGCGATACTATTGCAACACAGGGAGTGAAATTATTTGCAGGAAAGGCAAACCTTGAGGTACTATCATCGATGAGAGTTCAGCTCAGGTCCATTTCTGGGTTCGATCCATCAACTGATCTCGCTTCAATGGGAACAAGTTCCACATCAGGTCTGAAGATCTACAGGGACAATGGAGCATCCAGTGCTGACAGTTTTGATGTAGCAGATGACTCTATTGTGATACCTTCATCCATCTCCATGAGCAACATGGGGACCTACTGGGAAGTTGATCTGGCTTTCTTCACAACCGGTTCCAATCGAGTTCAACTTCCTGCAGAATCATCCGGATCAGTTGATCTTTTCGTGGTGGTGACCAGTTCGTCATCCATCTCACACGGTGACAGCTTTTACTCATCGATCCCGACATTGGGTTTGCAAGTATTCGGATCAGATGGGAACACCGTGAACGTTTTCCCGATAGGCAACAGGTCCCGGAATATCCAGGCAGATACCAGGGCTCCGGATCTCTCCACTGCCACGTTGACAATTTTCTCAGATAATGCCCATTTCTATGCTGAGGATACTGACCTTTCAGGCAATGATAAGGTATTCTTCAATAGTGTAACTGCTGAAGGACTTGGACAGAGGATCACTGCTCTGTTCCAGGGCTATACAGAGGATTTCCCGGATAAGCTCCTTGGTGAACCAGCTTTCAACAATCGTCCTGATGGACCATTTGATGATTCTGATACCACCAGCCAATCGATCTTTTACAGGATAGATGCTACTGGATTTGTAACGAATCCACTTACATTCACTTTGAGGGATAAAGTGGGGCACGAGACCACCTGGGATGTGGATTATATCAAGGATAACAATCCACCTGTCGTCTCGAATGTCATGATCAAGGAGAATTCAAAGTTCATATATGCTGATCAACCGACCCGCGCAGTTTATTATCGACCCAACATGATCTTCACCGATTATTTCCATCTCACAGGTGATGCCTTTGAACCTTCCAATGAATCCGGTTTGAACAAGGTCAATTTCACATATGAATCATCACTGGCCTCTTCTCCGGCTGAAGATACTACTCCAGCTAATTGGACCGGTTCCTACGGTGTCAATTCACT
>JAUVBH010000191.1 GCA_030591285.1 Thermoplasmatota archaeon | reverse complement strand
GACCTGTGACCACCTTTCATCAAGGAATTTGGTGACCTTGAAATATAGGGTCTCTATTGGGCCGGATGCCAAATAATCGGCAACGATACCATCAGCGATAACCGCAGAAAGATCTAGCTTGGATGGTATCTTGGGCATGTACATCTGCATGTTGGTCAGGATCGGAGAGACCCTTCTCAACGTGGCGATAGTAGGTCCAAGTTCCATGGGGTTCCCATCTTTGTTGAAAACCTCGACCTTCATATCTATGGCCATTGAACCTCCAATGGATAGATCAGTGGTCATCTCCATTTCCAGATAGATATCCATACCCTCTTCAAGACCAGTTATGTACACTATCATATCTCTGTCCTGCACACCATTTGTCTGGATCATCAACCATGAGAATTCCGGGCTGTATCCCTCAAAATCAATGGTAGCGGAAATGGTCTCCTGACCCAGGGAAAGATTTACCGAACCCGTTGTTGGCATTCCGTTGAGATAGATATTTCCATTTACAGAGCTATCCTCTCCCGTTCCCATCTGCTCCATCCAGATCCCGTGGGTCCAGTGCGCATCCGGGATCTCAAAATCCCCGGCCTTTCTGATGGTCAGCATGAGGTCCAATGTGTCTCCTTTTTCAGAAAGGTCCCATGACATTGAAAAGCCCGTGGAGATCTGTCCCATTGCCTGGATGATACCTTCGGAGATCCCTGAAGCCAGGACAAGGGGTGCCTTCCCGATCTCAGAAAGTGAAAGGAGAATATCCGAGTACTCGGAAATATCCTCGATTCCAACAACATTCGGAACTGCGATCTCAGGTGCATCTATCAGTGAAGGTGTGTCTATATGGGTCTTTGCTGGTAATGGAATGAATGCAGCTTCAATGTCCAATCCGGAGTCGTGGTCCCTGATAACAGCATAGAAATTCGATTCCTCTATGGTCTCAAGTTCTATGAATCCATTTGTTCCATTATTGTATGTGAAGGATCTGAATTTGTATAGCCTTAGACCCACAGCTGAAAGTTCGTTCTGTTTGTTCACAGAAACGAAGTTCCTTTCCTGGAGGTCTATTGGTTTTACCTGAGTGCTGTTGGCTGTGAATATCTCCACCTCCCCAATAGCACCGGTACCTGAAACTATATCGATCTGTTCATCACCCCGTTCCATGGTCAAAGATGATGGAATATCGTAGATGTTAACGTCGAAAAAGAGTTCAGGATCCCTGTATTTGTATTCCACAGCTCCAATTCTGGCCCCTATCCCGTTTTCGGTCCCCTCATAGCTGATCAGCTCTTCCGACGTCTTCAAATGGATCTCTGAGGGGATATCTGAGATATCCACAATGGCTGTCCTTTCCTGGAATTTTGCAATGATCCGAATGGAATCGATATCATCCAGAGCCAGGGCAATATCACTTCCATTGTTGAATGATCCTTGATAGTTCTTTATTCCCTCCAGGTGTGCCGATATCGCAGGACTTTCAGCTCCATGGTCGTAAAAAGCGATCCAGTTGCCTGTTCCATTGAGATAAGCACCGCTTGTGAATTGATAATCCAAAGAACTTATGCTATCACCATAACAGTCCAGCTTGGTTGACCCCTGTCTGCTTGGCATTTCAGCTACTGCTCTTGGTATCTCTCTCAGGACATTTCCTATCCTGTAGAATCTACCTGCTATCTGGCTCATGAAATCATCAAATGCATTCAAGATCCCACCATCACCCTCTGCAGGGGGTGGAACATTGGCTGTGGTCTCTATCCTGAGCCTTTTCGGGATCCCTTTCAATTGCAGATATGTAGCATTCCATTCCTCTGTGCTCTGGGTAGATCCCCAATCCTGATAGATGACCTCTTTGAAGATCAGATGATCGATCCCAGCGGGTGTACTGATATCAACAATCGTCTTATCCTGGCCGTTTTCGTCACCATACTCGATATCCAGGGTCAGTCTATGGGGAAGGATCGGTATCTGGATATCACCATCCACCAGATCCTCTCCGAACTCTACATATTTCAAACCAAGATGGAGCGTATCGTCCAATGATACATTGCCCCCTGCGGCGACCCATTCCAGACTATCAATGGGAGATCCGAAATCGGGGATGTTCAGGATCAAGCTGCCTCCTTTCAATATCGAATCGTGGAACTTGTCCTTCTTCAGTTCCAGTTTCAGAAATGCTCTGTCCTCCAGGACCTGATCGAAAACCCTCATGACAGATATGGCGATCGACACCTCTGGAGGGGGTGTTCCGAATTGGTAGGTCAAAGAGAAAGGACCGAAAACCTCCAGGATACCCAGATCTCTGAAATCGACTCCACCTCCAGATGTTATTGCAGAGATCATTCCGGTTACCGGATCGGACCTCCACTCGCTGGCTTCAACGAAGACCTTCATACTGTCAGCGAAGTTCTCAAGTTCGAAACCCACAGACCAGATGTAGTTCTTGCCCTCACCTGTAATTCCTCCGTATGAGATGCCTTTAATGAAATAGATCGATCCACCCAGGTCACTCATACCATTTCTTGTTGAGAGAGCTTCAACCTCTATCCTGGCCCCAGCGTTGTGGAAGGATAGTGTGGGAGGGATAAGTGTTACATCCCAATCCCTGGCCAGGATATCCTTGGCAAATGTCATCCTAGCACGAACATCATTACCATCACCATTTCCGGTTCCTGGATCATTATCAATATTCAAATACACCCATTTGTCCAGGGAGGAATCAACCGTGAGTCCGATCCTGGGTATCATGGAGCCAAGGCCCCAGACCTCATTGTTCTGATGGTTTACCATCACCAGATAATTTACTGCTCCTTGATCCGATATCGGAGGTGGTAGTACCCACTCCAGGACGTTGGTGTTGTTGATGATGGGGTTATTTGTGAGAGCATCGAAAATGATCGGGCTCTTGGTGATGGGTTCCGAGACAGAGACCGTTTCTTCCTGAAAACCGCCTGATCCAATGTTGGTGAAGATATGTTCACTGGGATCGATGGACCCAAGTTTCGAATCAACCTCTTTCAGTACATCCGGGTCGTCTACCCTGGTAGCCTGTTCGTCATGCAGAAGCTGTACGTTGTCAAAAATTCCGTAATCGGTGGTCTTCTGGGTTTGGATCTCTCCACTGTCCTGACCAAGTGCTGGAGAGATCAATCCACCTGACGAGAGGAGCAGGATCGCTATTACTATTGTCCAAAACCTTCTGTCGTCTTCCTTTTTTGGAATTTTGATCTTATCCACCTGTTGTTTGGGATCACCAAATTTCAGGTTGCGGGCCCTTGTTGGTCCGTTTTTCTTCCGATATTTGACCTGTGAATTCATTCAGTGGTCCTCGGCTACCATCCAGTCGAAAATCGCCTACCGGATATAGATTGGTTTTGGCCAAATGATATTATCTAAGAAGGCCTAGTCCGATCGATGTTGGAGGTTTCCTCCCCGGCCAAGGCAATTCTATTCGGCGAGCATGCCGTCGTTTACGGGAAGCCAGCCCTGGCAATATCCCTTGACAGGCGAATGACCGTGAGAGCTTTTTTATCTGACATGCCCAAGGTCGATGGTGGAAGTCTTTCAATGAGAAAGCATCGATATGTAAGATGGGCATACAACAATCTATGGGATGGTCCATCCTTGTCCTTCAAGACCAGATCAGGCATACCTTCTGCATCAGGGCTTGGATCAAGTGCTGCTCTCTCTTCATGTATTGCGGCTATCTTTGGATATCTGAAAGGAGACCATTCAGAGGAACAAACCGCACGATCTGCATTTCAGATAGAATACAATGTCCAGGGAAAAGCCTCCCCCACAGATACTTCATGTTCAACCCATGGGAATGGAATATTGGTGACATACGAACCCAGGGAAGACCTTCTATGGAGTATCGAGAAGGATGAAACCACTTGGCATATCCATCATATTGCACCTCCGGATCTGGAACTTGTTATAGGTTATACAAGAAAACCCTCGATAACTCCAATACAGGTGGAGAAGGTCAGGAACTTCTACAAAAGGTCCGGTTTTGCTAGGGAAATAATAGAAGAGATCGGTGATCTGACCTTCGACGGTCTGAAAGCGCTGAGAGATGGTGATATAGTGGAGCTAGGCTCGCTAATGAACCGCAACCATTCCCTTCTTTCTATCCTTGGTGTCACTTCCAGTGAGATAGATAAATTGAGAGACGCAGCGGGACCATTCTCCTATGGCACAAAACTTACAGGTGCTGGAGGAGGAGGCTCGATCCTTGCTTTGACGGATAAACCTCAGAAGGTCAGTGATGCTATCAAAAAGAGAGGCGGGGTCCCGTATATTGTAAAACCATCCAAGGATGGGACCCTCATCAATGTATTGGATCAGGAGAAGATCGAT
>JAUVBH010000197.1 GCA_030591285.1 Thermoplasmatota archaeon | reverse complement strand
GTTACCGAAGCAACGATATAGTAAGATAATCGATTTATTCCTTTGAAGATGTTATCTTCTTTTTTCTTGCCTTGTCTTTTTTCTTCCTCTTCTACCCAATTTGGTTTGATAACTTGGGCTCCACAGTTAATACACGTATTCCTATCGCTTGGAATGCTCGTACCACACTTCTCACAAATCATATACTACCTCTCTCGCAATTGTGACAAATGATTGATTATAAAGATATATCATTTTCTTAAAATAATAATCAATTTCATTTTCCTTTTTTCCTTTTCGTCCAATTCCGGCAACCTCAAATGTTCTTCTTTTCTTAAAAAATCTTCTTTTTGAATTCATTTCACTCTATGATTCAATTCTGTAAGAATAATAGTATATACTGAGGACCTCAAATTATTACCATGGAAAACCAAGATAACGGTCACCTTTTGTTGAAAAAGGTATCATTGAAGTTGGCACTCCTAATGGTGATCAGTTCCGTATTGGGATTGATGGTTTTCCAGATAATGCAAATTATAGGTTGGCCTGAAACGGTCAAATGGTTCTTTGGAGCATTCATCTGGATCTTTATCTTCCTGATAGGATTCTTCAATCTCCTTAATGGAGGAACCGGGAACTGAACCACAAGGTGAACCGATCTAAGGAGCCCCGGACCCCCACCAGGGTCCATTGTAGGGTTTCTCTTTCAATTCTGGAATAGATGATGGTTTGAACAGATGCCTCCATGCATCCGGTGGGGGTTCGATGAGACCGATCTTGAGAGATCTTTCCACCTTCTCCCTGATGGGTGTCATCTCCTCGCCCCTGTAGCCGCATTTCTTGCAGCGGAGTCCCTGTCCTTTACCCATGGATCCGGTTGATCCATTGCACTTGGGACATCTTGGATTGGAATCCGAATATTGCCCGATAAGATCCTTGATCTCTATCTTCTCCAGATTAATGGTGATATCCGGAACATCTTCCTTCCGGACGCTGCCCCAGACCCTTATTCGGTCCCCTGGAGCAAGACCAGATATCTTCCCACGGAACTCCTTGGTTGGCTCATATGCTGCACACACTGCAGTATGATCGCCATTGTCCTTTACAGTGAAGAAAAGGTGCCCCCCATCCCTGTATTTTGGTAAGGAGTCGACGATCACCTCGGCTGAGATCGATGAATATGGTTTGAGTTCAGAAATATCATCCACCATTTCGATGTGTGAATCTGTGTGCTGGTTCGTCTTCCACAGCACCCATCTTTCGTATCCTTCCGCTTCTACCAATTTCAAAGCTTCCAAACAGTCTGATGGATCCACACCCCTGATGCCCAGGATCACCGGACAGGGAGAGTGAGGAATGCATACTGGATCACCTTTTTCATCCACATTGAAGAATGTCGTTGGATAAGAATTCGTAGCTTTCTGCAGGGAGGATATGTCCACCTTCCTCTCCCGGTCCTTTACCCCACCAGGACGATATAAAATTGCTTCGTAAGTATGTTCTGACAGATCAGCCCCAACAGCTGCCAGAGCTCCGATCAGCCCCCTCTCGTTCTTCCATCCTTTCAAGATAGCATCAGCAGTGAAGCCGACCTCCTTCACCATATCGAGATCCAGGATCTCATGGAGGGCTCTTTGATAGATCTCCTTGAAACTTTCCGGAACTTCCCCCTGAACTATCACACATCCCGGATTCGTCTGGGGGTCCTCGAACACCGACATGTTCCAGATGGTGTTCTCCAGAATGAACAGAATATCTTCCCAGAGACCATCAGGTCCCTCAAACCTCAAACAGACCGCCCCATTTCCTCTCGTCTTCCAGGGAACATTTGGGTTCAATCTGATCAATTCCGGGGGAGACAATAGCTCAAGAGGGATATCTGACAGTTTCTCTAGAAGTACAGCTCCCAGGTATGTTGTACACATTCCCATTGTTGCACTATCAGTTGAATCAACACCAATGTGGTACCTGGTCATTCCCTTGCCCCTTCGAGCTGCTGTTTTACAGAGGATGCCAGGAGTGGAAGAAGTACGGTCGCATCCCCTTCAACCGTGACATGGGGGGCCCCTTCCTTCAATTTCCCCCAGGAAATAGCCTCCTTCATCCTTGCCCCGGAAAGGGAGCCATCCCATTCCACAGCAGTTGTAATATAAACCGCATAATCGAGCCCGTCCCTGAACTGGTTCCACCAGATCACATGGTGTTTTGATATTCCACCGCCGATCATCAGGGCCCCGGTCTCCTTCGCATCGAACACGATATCGGATAGTTCTTGCTCGTCCTTGAAAAGGTCCAGTTTGAAATCCGAGTGGGTCTGCCTCCACATCCAAAGCTGCGAACCGAATGCACCATCGGTCGGCCCCGGGAGAAATATCGGAATATCGTTCTTTGCTGCCCAGTAGGTTATGGATGATTCATCATCCAGCCTCATCCCGACCTCTTTGACGATCTCGGCTGTGGAGAACTCCCTTTTTCCGGTCTTCCAGATATCTTCCATCAATTCCTTCATTTTTTGTTCAAGAATGATGCCGTATGAATCCAGCGGGATCAGAACGTTGCCAAGTCGATGAATACCCTTGTGATACAGGTCCGCATCATCCATCTCGAAGGAACCGTGATGATATTTTCTCCAGATCCTGGCCAGGTCATGATCCAGTGTTCCGCAGGTTGTTATCACGGCATCGACCCATTTCCTCTTCACCATCTCCTTGATCACACCGCGGGTGCCTGTTGAGATGATACATGCAGGATGGGATAGGAATGTGAAACAGGAATCGTTTTGGATCATATCCTTCAGAATGGAAGCTGCATCATGAAGCTTCTTGGCAGTGAAACCGCCACCTCTTCCCAGCTGGAACATCAGGTCATCGACCGTATTGACAGTGTCTAGGTCGATGTCTTCCACGGGTGGGAGATCGAACTTCTTGCTCATAGCGGCGGTAAAGGAAGGGGCCCAATTTAAACCTTCCATATATGGCGACTTTGCCATAATCGCAGTTTAATTATGTTCGATAGCAGCTAAGGAACCGATGAGTGAGTATATCCAGGGTGTCCGGTTGATCCTGGTCGTTATTGCACTACTGCTTAGACTCAACGGATTCATCCTGATATTCATGAGGAGAAAGAAGGTCTGGATCCTTCCTCCAATTATTCTGAACATTTTCTCACCGCTCCTTTGCATCATGCTGATATCATATGTGACATCCAAAGGGTGGAAAGGATTGAGAAAGGGGAACACCTTTGCAGATTCGGTCTCTCTGATCTTCCTTCTACTTGGCTCCCAGATATTTTCCGGGATGATCTTCGTCGCTGGACTATTCATTTTTGATCTAAGCATACCTTCAGGAAGAGTTGTAGGTCCAGGTGCGGATCCGGTAAATTTCCTGCCTCTTTATCTCCTCGCGGTTATGGGCCTCTCTTCCTTGCTCCTGTTATGCATGCTCCGCATGATCATGCCAGAAACTTCTCCTTTGAAAATGATCAGAGGTAAGAATATCCTTGAAACAACTCTTATCCTTTATGTGGCCCTGGCCCCGATGCAGTTGATAATATGGGGATACGGATGGCTACTGGGAGATGCGGGATTCAAAGCTCCCACAAATCAATTCATGAGCATGGATGGTTGGTCCGATCTTCTGTTGATAGGTATTGCTATCGTGATACTGGCACCCATAGTAGAAGAGTTGTTCTTCAGGGGATATCTGTTCAAACTGCTCCAGGAGAAGCTGGGAGACAATCCTGCCATGATCATCACTTCGCTCCTTTTTGCAGCTGCTCATTTCAACCTGTTCACCTTCCTACCCATCCTGATAATGGGAGGATTGATGGGGTGGGCCAGGAAAAGATCGGGTTCAATACTACCCTCCCTGATACTTCACATGATGAACAACCTGATCGCACTCATGGTCGTTTGGATGTCCTAAAGAGCACCAATCCAGCAAATGATTAAATATGGTAATTCGTGATTTCAGTCCAATGAGGAAGGGGCCCATACTTCTCACAATAGGCATAGTGCTGGCAGTTTTATCAGTACCAATGTTGCTTGGATATACTCTCTTTGATGAAAGAACGATCAGCATGTATGACTTCGATGATGAGGGGTCCACGGATACGGAATGGATCCAATCCTACACGTTCGAGAATATATCACCTGGCACCATCATAGTCCGGTCCAGGGATATTTTCATGGATATCGACTCCTTTGAGGTTGAAATAATCTATCTTGGGGATGGAAGCGTTGTTGAAGAATATGATATGATCCCGGGCAGCTTTTTCTG
>JAUVBH010000119.1 GCA_030591285.1 Thermoplasmatota archaeon | reverse complement strand
GTGCCCTCCAAGTTCAATAGGGGTTATGGAAGTCTCATTCGTCCGATGTTCCTGGTAGACAATACCGTCATATTCCATCACGAAGCGAGAGGGACCCAACCTTTCCCAGATCCGGACAACGATCCGGTCATTGTCAAGGATCAATTCATAAAGCTCATCTGCGATCTCACGCACAATGATCGTATAATGATGCTTACCGAATTTCACACGGGTAAGGCCAGTATTCGCAAGGAGTTTGGGAGCGATCGATCGTGATGAAATGAGATTTGCATGGAATTTGACTTGTGATTCTGCCTTCTGAAAGAGATGATCGAATATAGCAACCGCTGCCAGACCTAGCTCAGGCTGCACGTAGGAACCGCCGAGGGACGCACCCTCCTTTGATCGTGCATCATCGATCCTCTGCTTGAGCCAGTTAACATGAATGCCAGTCCCGTCAATATATTCTTCATCCTGCAATATCGTGGATGAGAACTGGAGGGTTGTCAGGATACCCTTGATATGTAATTTATTCAGAAAGGCTACCATATATTGCCGTGCTGCCTCACGGGTTGGTGCACTGACCACCACGTGCCCGATCTGACTGTCCGAAAAGGAATGAACGGTTCCTCCCTGCCCGAAGCTAAAATAGGCACGAGGGGTGTTTGGACCCAGATTGGGAATGTCGAGCGATTCTATGGTACCGGTCTGAGAACTAAAACCCGCATTGGGATTTTCAGCTGTTATACGAACGGAAATACTGTGCTTATCCGTTGTGAGTGACTCACCTAAAGATATCAATTCTTGATCCAGGGGAATGCCCATGGCGATTTTCAGCTGCGCTACCACAAGATCGAGTCCGGGATACACTGCCTCTGTGGCTATATGTTCCACCTGCAACCTTGTGTTCATCTCCATGAAATAGGGATTACCATCTTTATCCACAAGAAATTCTACAGTTCCAGCATTCACATATTTCGCTGCTTTTGCTGCATCTATCGCAGCCTTTCGTAGGATCTGCCTGGTCTTATCGCTTATGGGAATGTCATCGCCGCTTTCCTCGATCAGTTTCTGATTATGACGCTGTATGGAACATTCGCGCTCACCAAGAGCTATCACAGTACCTACAGTATCTGCAAGGATCTGTACTTCCACATGACGCGAGCCTGGATCGGCGGCCTTCTCGATGAATACCGTGCCGTTTCCGAACGCTGCCGATGCCTCGGAAATGGCGGCCTGCAGTCCAGATCCAAGATCCTTAATATTGGTTACGAAACGAATACCACGCCCACCGCCACCTGCTGTAGCCTTGATGACCACAGGAAGTTTAATTGTGTCAACCACTGACCGGGCCTCTTCGATGGAATTGACCCCAACTTGATCATAGGCCATATCAAATAGCATGCGATACCGATCTTCTTCGGAGAGAGAACCTTCCTTTTCTTTATGAGCTGTGACCTGGTCCTCTGCATCTGCTCTCAATTCAGATAGGGAAATATTCGATCCGTTCCAGGGAAGCATTGGAACCTCTGCTTCATCCATGATGAGCTTTGACATGATCTTGTCGCCCATCAGGCTCATAGCCTCTGCATTTGGCCCTATGAAGACAAGCCCCTCCTTTTCCACCCGAGATGCAAAGGTCACATTTTCAGCTAGATGTCCCCATCCTACCGCAATTGCGTCACACTTGTATTTCCGGGCGAGTGCAATGACCTCATCCTGGTTTTGATAGGTGTCCTTAGGCCTCAATCCTGCAATTCTGGCAATGATAATATCGGGTTCTTTAAGATAATTCGGACGCTGCTGGGCATCTTCTTGACAATCGCCAACCCAATCTGCATCGGATGCTATGGCCACGGCCTGAATAAGGGTAGGATTTTTCCCCTGGGAGATAAGGTTGGATAGAGAGGTTATTCCTTGAATGATCCGCAGGGCGGATAGGCCATTATTAACTATCAAAACACGGGCAAAGGCCTTTTGAGTGTCCCCATCTGCTTGCTCGACCCAGGCTGAAACCGCAGCTAAATTCTGGTTATACATCTCCTCGGAAAGGAGTGTATCTATTGAATCTCGAAATATATCCGACTCAGCCGGTTCGAGTTCACATGTGTTGAGATCAGCAGGTGTTATGGATGCCATAGAAAATCACACTTCCATAATGAACACGGTGGTACATGGACGAAATTTTTGAGAGGGCCAGAAGGTGCTCTGATCGTTGTTTGTTCATTGCAGATCACATCCGTTTTTTCATATCTTTGGTCATGCACAGATCGTCAACACATAAGCTGAGGGAATGTGTGCTTCCACCTTCCCCTCTTCTTCACCATGGGTTATGAAGACCTCAAAGGAGATACCACCATTGTTGGGAAGTCTCACAACCTCGGTGCATTGAATTGATTTCAGGTCCACAGACAGACCCAATCCGGTTTTCTTCAGATAGGATTCCTTTGCCGAAAAGAAGAGTGTTTGCATCATGTTCTCTCCGACATCGTACTCCTTCTGTTTCCTGGAAATAAGATCAGCTTCCATATCTGTGAAAGCCTCTCCCACGAAGGCGATATCCCTGTGTTCCGCAAGTTCGATATCCATTCCGTGGACATTTCCACCCACGGAACAAACCACCCATCTATGTGAATGGGAGATGGAGATCTCGATCCTTTCACCATCGACCATAGCATATGGTTTTCCCTTTTCCTCGGTTTCGATCTTGATGTCCTTGATGGGAATTACCCTGTATCTCGACGATGCCATATACCATGAGACCGCCATCTTTGCCACAACTCTGCCGAAGGTATGCTCCCGCCTTCTCTTCTGGGTCATCTTCTCATTGACCATTGAGGTCCACTCTTCCTCTTCGAAGTACCTTACATACTCTCCGAGATCGTCTCCGGCACCATCAAGGTCAATTCTGAATACCCTGATGTCGTCAACTGGAGATCTGAACTCCTCGAAGGTGACACTGTGGTCCCCTGTCAATTCTCCCTCATATGGCATCATTGATTTCAGCTGGTAATCCCTGTAGGAGAATCTAACATTCCCATCTTTATCTATGAAGTCAACATCGAATCTGAAGGTATTGTCTTCCCTGCCGCCAAACCTGACCCATACCAATCCATCTTCGGAAGGTGAGAGGTCAGATCTGTATTCGATTACTCCAACCTTTGTTGGCAGGGCCATCATCTTGAACCGATCGAGAACATATGCTCCTGCTGTCTGGAATCCACACTCCGTTTGCATTGGGGCGGTCACAAGATGACCATTCTGCCATCCTGTATCGGGATCGAAAAGGTCCTCGGGTGGTGGATGATAGATACCTACGAGCTCCCCGTCCTTCAACACTTCCATTCCCTCAAGGACCTGGAACCGGTCCCCGTGGAACAGATGTTCATAGATCTCCGGTCTCAGTACCTGGGCGATGACGTTTTTCGGTCGGATAGGATGGTCATGGACCACCTGACATTCCAGGTCCCTTGTACCCATGATCACCTTTCCATTGTAATGGACCGACTCGATCTCCTTGTTGGATTTTTTAGGTTTGAGAATGGAGTAGAGTTTCATTTCAATGATCTTCTTTTCATCTGTATCCTCAAGGACATCTCCCTCAACGAAGAACTCCTTCTCCCCGTCCACACTCAGTGCTTTTGAAAGAATAACATCCTGAAGACCTACTACCTGCAGGTCCGGGAACATCAATTTTCCTGTCTGTGCAAAGGTTTCCAATCCCATTACTCCAGGATATACCATCTTGCCCATTATCGAGTGGTCCGGGAGGAAACGTTCTCTTACACCATCCAGGCTTCTTCGGACCTTGATATGGTCCTCTGTCCTCTCAAGCACCTCATCGATCAAAGGAGATGGTGTTGTCGGCTGAGTTCGCTTTTGTTTGGATCCCTCAACCTTCTCAACGACCTCAGAAACCGTCCTCTGGATCCCTTCTTCCCAGAGCATAGCTTTTTCGGTATCCATCGGTCCAAGTGAACCTGAATAGAAGACCTCTCTCTCGTTCCCGGAAAGTGTCTCGTTGATGGAGAACTGAACACCCTCTTCGATGGGAATAAAGGTTATCCCACCGAGTTCGAGAAGGGTCTTGACCGCTCCTCTAGACGCCATTCCGGTTCCAGCCCATGCTGACCAACCCACGGCTTTCGTGTGACAATCAGGATGAAGTGATCTTACAGCACCGTATAGCTTGTCCAGGAGATCATTGGCCGCAGAGTAATCCACCTGTCCGCTATTTCCGAACCTTCCTGCAACGGATGAGAAAGAGATGAAGAACTTCAGCGGATGGTCAGCGGTCGCTTTCAGTATTCCATAGGCACCCATGACCTTGGTGTTGTATACCCTGTCGAAATCCTCGATCTTCTTGCTACCAACAGCTTTCGATTGTTCTATCCCGGCTGCATGAATTACACCGTCGAAGGGTCCGCTTTCCGAGATTATCTTCCCCATACCCTCAACATCTGCTACATCCATTGAGTGATACTGGACCTCGGATCCGTTGGCTTTGATATCCTTTAGCAGATTGTGGATCGCTATTGATTTTGTCACCTTGGAGAACTCCCGGTCCAGGATCGGAGGGGTTAACTTCTTGATAGTTCCCTGGAGCTCTTCCTTGAGCTTATCCTTCTCAGCTTTCAATCCCTCTTCATCCAGAGATGCAAGCTTTTCGACATCATCAAGTATCTGGGTCCTTCCAATGATGTGAAGCTTCAATTTGGCCTTCTTGGACATGCCTTTCACTATCTCGGAGGTGATCCCTGTCCCGCCTCCCGGGATGAGCAGGTTCATACCATCTTCAAGTTCCAGTACCTTCGGTTCTGCGGGCTCAATTATCCTCAGAACCGGTCTGAACCTGTTCTCACCTGTAAATCCAACCTCAAAGAGCTTGACCTCTGAACGGTACTCCTTGGCGAGCTGTGTCAATGCATCATCCATGGACATTTTCGGATCAACATCAAGACAGATCGCCCTAGTTTTATTGAACTCCCTGCCTACTGCTTTGGTATATCCGGATACACCACCATGGATTGGATTCACTTCAGCGTCCAATCCGAAACGGCCGCCCATCCTTGTGATGGAGAAGAAGAATCCTCCCTCCTTAAGAACGGTGTTCAACTCCTTGGTTGCTAAAAATAGTGATCTGACGGCATTGTCATTCAGTTCCTTCCACTTCTTCGGGAAGGTCTCATCGGGAAGTTCGAACGGATAGAGATTGATGACACCCTGGATATCCTTGGAGTCCCATTTCTCCTTCAATATATCCGCAGGTTTGACATAGACCACATCAGCGCCAAATATGGATCTGACGGCCTTTGCAGCTTTCTTTCCACCACCGATGACAAGGGTCTTTTTACCCTCAAGCGGTTTGGTTTTAAGGTCCGGTAACTGTTCCAGTTCTTCTGTCTGGAGGACCCATCTGTTTACCCTTTTCTTCAACTCATCCACTGACATTTCAACTGTTTCTTCAGCAGGTTTATCTTCAACAGGGGCTGCAGCAGATGTTAAATTTGCAATGTAATCGATGATATGTCTCAGAGTTGGCAATTCGCTTAGATTCACGGTATCATCCTTGGGCAGTTTGAAATCTTCCCTTGCCATTGCGAAAAGTTCCACCTGTTTCACAGTGTCGATCCCGAGATCGGCTTCAAGGTCCAGATCAAGTTCAAGCATATCCTCGGGATATCCTGTCTTCTCACCAACGATCTGAACTACCTTTTCCTTGACCATATCCCAATGTCCGGCCTCGCCCCCTTCCGGTGTTTTGGTCTCTTTGGGAGGAGGGATCTCCTCGGTCTTTTCCACCTC
>JAUVBH010000264.1 GCA_030591285.1 Thermoplasmatota archaeon | reverse complement strand
CAAACAGTTTCTCTACTTGCAAAGATAATGAACGACCCGCTGGAACCCGGAAACCTACTTCATTTCTCAAGGGACCCCCTTATATCCAACAAGAAAAAAGAGGGGTTGGATATCATTCCTAACTATCTTGAATCATTGATCAAGAGATGGAACATAAGATATTCCTGGGAATGGAAAAAGGTGTTGGATAGTGAGCGTCCCTACCTAAGATCAAATGGGAGGACAGGGGAGATCAAATCCCTGAACATCCTTGAAAAGGTCATTAATACCGGCACCTTTGGAACTGGGAGATCCAAAGATATGGATACACTTTCTGGACACTGCATTCGATTATACAAGTTCATGAATGGGGTCGAACTTGTGAAAAAGATTGCAGATCTACAAGAAGACCTGATCAAGAGGAATTCTCAGTCCTATATCGTAATTGAAAGAAACATGCTGGAGATCATCAAACAGGGGAATGAGATCGAGCTTTCAAAAAATGATTTTTCAGAACTTTTCCTGGAATTGATCTCCAACGAGAAGATCACGGAGAGGTCGCTTACCACATCAGGAGTGAGATTGATCTCTCATGATGATCTCGTTCCTCTGAATGTGGATAGAGTATTCCTGGCCGGGGCAGGTGAAATGGAATTTCCAAGGACAAAAAGCAGGATACCACTCACCAGGAAAGGAGATATTAAAGTCCAATTGGATGCCGAGAATGAGGTAGGAGAGAGGAAAGCCTTCAGAACGCTTGTCGAACTGATGGATGGTGTGTCTCTTTTCATTTCCCACGACCTGGAGACCTCCATGGAGCCCTCTCCTCTCATCTCCAGATTCCTGTCTACATTTGATGAGGTCAAGGAATGGGAACCCCCTGCAGAATATATATTGATGAAAGAGGTTGAATCAGACTTTCAAAGAACCAAGGATGAGATCGAAGGTTCATCAAAGGGAGAGCTGATAAAGAAGGGGGGTGCTCTCCGGTCCAGAGAGATAGAGACGGGGTCTGAGTACAATTTCATTTTAAAAAATGAATATTTACAGGTTCTTCGAGATATCATCGATGATGATTATACCTGGTCCCCTTCCAGGTTCGAGACACTGGTGAAGTGTCCGTTCAAGTTCCTATGTGAAAACCTGTTAAAGATCAAAGAGGAAGATGAGGATCTGTTCGAGATCGATGCTCTTAGACGGGGGTCAATGCTTCATGAGATCCTTGAAGGGCACTGCAGGGATATTATCACGGGCAAACTCGTGGAGGATAGGAACGCACTGATCGACGATATGGGTAAAAGAGTTGATGAGCAGTTGAATATGATCACTCTCTCAACAATAAGTGCGGATAATATCAGAAGGCAAATGCTTGGTGGGAAAGGCGGATCGGGTATGCTTACGGCATTCGTTGATTGGGAGCTTAGCGACGATGGAGGCAGGCCGTTGCTTCTTGAATGCTCATTCGGAATTGATAGGGACGATGATACTCTCTCGGTCAAGGAAAAACTTGTAATCCCGGTTCCTCCAGGTGATTGTGTTCTGGATGATGGAACGGCGGTAGATGAGGTAAGATTCCGGGGAGTAATAGATAGAATAGAGGAGCTTCACGGCAGATGGCACGTTATGGACTACAAAAGCGGAAATATCAAACAAGTGAAAGGAAAGGATAAGAAAAAATATTCTCCACTCCAGTTGGGATTATATTACCTTGCGGCCAAGGAACTTTTCAGAGACCATATGGAAGGTCTTGAACCGGGCGGAGCCTATTACCAGACCTTGAAGATCGGGAACAAGAAAAGGATACAGGGATTACCATCCTTTGACCGTAAAAAATTGGATACCATTCTTCTTGGTCATAAGATCATAGATTTTGTTGACAATAATGGATTGAAATTCCCGCACAATGAAACAGTTGGAAATATTTACTATTCACTTAGAAAGAAATCCCCCACGGAGAATATGGCATTAAACCTCCTTGAAGGAGGATCACCAGACCCATATCATATTAAGGATGTGGCCAAGATCATACAAGATTATATCCATGTGGAAAAATTCAGAGATGAATACGAGATGGTCATGGAACCAGTACTGGAAGAGACCAGAAAAACCATCTTTGAGAATCTTAGGTTCCTTTTGAACGGGAGGCTCAGCCCCACCCCAGATTATTGGGGAGTATGCCAATTCTGCACATTTGGCAATATTTGCAATTCCAGGACCGGAGGAGGTGGTGCGTGATGACAGACCCCACTCCAAGTCAGAAAAAAGCTATAGAAGAGGACGTCCGTGTGCTCACCGCTGGAGCCGGATCCGGAAAGACCTATGTGATCACCAGGAGATTTCTACGTTATCTTGAAAATGGTACACATCCTGACAGAATAGTTGCATTTACCTTCACCAACAAAGCAGCCGGAGAGATGAAGGAAAGGATAAGAGAAGGCGTCAGGGATCGATTGAAGCAGATCAAGGATCCGAAAGAGTACAACAAGTGGTCAAAGATCGAGAACTCACTGAGAAATGCAAAGATCTCCACCATTCACTCTTTCTGCTCCAACGTCCTGAAAGAATACCAGAAGGAGGCAGATGTGCCCCTTGAGTTTTCGGTCCTGGAGGAGCATGGAGTGAAAAACTCCTTCTTCGATGATGTTGTGGACGAATACTGGAACAAGATCATCTGGACAAAAGGAAACCTTGAGGATGAGAATGGAGCAGTGATCGTTTCACATGACGAGATAATGGAGATATTGGAATGGGTCAAAGAACCGAAGGAACTTCTGAAAAACTTCTCGAAGAAGAGAGGCTTGATAATAACGGGGCTTAAAGACCTGTATGAGAAGGATGTTAATGAATATCTTTCCATTATCCGCTCTCGTGTATCTGGCGATCTAAAGTCATTAGTGGATATGTTGATTAAAAAACCTGATGGAGATCTCGAGGTCTACTTCCGTGTCATCAAGAACATGCTTGGAATATGGTTTGACATGGACAGGTTCTATTCAGATAAGAAAAGGTCGATCGGTTCGGTCGATTTCGAGGACCTCATACTTGAAACCTACAGGCTGATGGACAAAACGAAGGTAAAGGATAGGATCCGCAATGACATTGATGTTATTCTGGTGGACGAATTTCAGGATACCGACCCATTACAGTGGAGGATAATAGAAGAGCTTGCAGGCATTGATAAGGAACT
>JAUVBH010000011.1 GCA_030591285.1 Thermoplasmatota archaeon | reverse complement strand
GAAGGTGTTCAGGGAACATTACAGCAAAATTCCCATAGACCCACCTTACAGGTTTCCCAGAAGAGAATGGGGTTTCTTTCCCTTTGGTGGTAAGATGATGTTCAGACACATCTCTTTTCAGAGGAGGAGTGAGATCAACGATTTCTTCAGAGATACTGCCCCAATGCATGCATATTATTCAGTGGCATACTATGGTGATCCTTCACTACAACCCATGGGAGATAAGTTCAAGACCTGGATGGGAGCAGACCTCATCTTCGATCTTGATGCGGACCATTTACCAAATGCAGATGAGATGACCTATGGGGAACAGCTGGAGAAGGTCAAGGAGGAGGTAGGAAGACTTCTTTTTGATTTCATCCTGGATGATCTGGGACTTCCGGAGGATTCAACACATCTACATTTCTCCGGTGGAAGAGGATACCATGTTCATGTAAGAGGAAATGAGGTCCTCCAGCTTGACAGTCGAGACAGGAGAGGAATAGTTGACTACATTACAGGAAGAGGATTGGACCTCGAGAAGATCTTCTCCAAGGTAACGGTCTCTGTCAACCAGAAGTTCGGTTCGCACAAAGAGAGATGGAAGTTTCCCAAGGTCGTTAAGGGGGGATGGGCCAGGAAGATCATGGATGGAAGAGATCGGCTCATCAAAGAGATGGATGATAGGGGTGAGAAAGAGAATATCAAGCTTCTTCTGGACATCGCTGAAAATGGAAAGTTGAAGATCGGAAAGGATATGTGCAGATCGATACTCAACCATCAAAACAACTTCAAAAGACTCATAGGAACAACGAACTTCGATGTCTTCGAAAGACCTCAACAGCTGGGATCCTTTCTGAAGCTGGTGGTTGCATACTCATCGGTCAATCTAAGCGGAGAAACAGACGAACCTGTCACAACAGATATCAAGAGACTCATAAGATGTCCAGGTTCACTCCATGGAAAAACAGGAATGAAGGTAATGGAGGTCGATCGTGACAAATTGGATGAATATGATCCATTGAGGGATGCAGTGGCTCTTTCCGACGATCCGGTAAAGGTTATGGTCTCAGGTCCTGTTGAACAATATCTTGGTGGGGAGAACTTCTCATTGAAGGAAGGAGAGACAGAGGTTCCTCTTTATATGGCTTATTTCATGATCGCCAGAAGACTTGCAACACTTCCCTGATCAGATCCTGACCATGGATGCATGCATGTCATCATCCCCATCCTCATCATCCCCGCCACCCCTTTTTACAAATAACACAATGATAACTATGGCAGCCAGTATTGCCATGAAGATTATTATTCCAATAACAGCATAGGGTGAAGATTCAGGATTCACCGTTAGATCATCATCAATTACATCATCATCATCATCAACGATGATCGGATCTGTAGACTTGGATTCCTCCAACATCAGAACAATGGTGAGCTCGGCTGAAGAGATAGGTTCAACGGTATCCGGATCCAGTATGTCGGTATAAACCCGGATCTTCAGATCAAGGTCCCGATCTCCAAAAATCTCATTTGGGGCCACAAGAAGAAGGAATATTCTCTCCTCCTGACCTGGTTCCATGTCAATAAAACGATCCATGCTCAGGGATGTGGTCCATCCATCATCCTGGAGGTCTTCTAAGATCGGTATTTCAATAGTGACTGAATCCACTTCATTCCCGGAATTATTTACCCTGATAGAGGTATTGAACATGTTCCCGGCTTTGAAAGATACCGGCTCTGTGTTGGCCTTGAGGATGATAAGATGATAATATTCAGGATTGATCGTAGCTGTCTCCACATCCTCACCAGAATCCGATCCCGAATAACTCAGGGTCAGAACGAGTTCTCCAACGATGAGTGGTGATATTCCGGTTGGAACTGAGATGTCTCCATTCTGGCCATCAGCAAGATCTGGATCTATATAGATTGTGAAATCGGCTGAATCCTGATTGAAGGTAAGCCTTGTTTCTTCAGGTGTTACGCTTTCGTCATCGAATTCTGCACTGGCAGCCCAAAATCGGCCGGTAGGGTCCCCATCATGCTCCTCGGTGATGTTCACAGTTATTGTCACTGTGAGCTGGTCCCTGATATTGGGGATATTCCCCTCAATGGTCCCGGTGATCTCCAGATAACCCCGGTCATCATCTGATGGGTCCACAGAGACATAGAACTCGTCTTCTTCCATTTCAATGGAAGCATGGGCCCCGTCGACAGGGGATACATAAAGGACCATCATTAAAAGGGCCCCAACAAGGAGAACAGGCCAGGTTCTTCTCATACATCCGGGATACCCCGAAGAGATATAAAAGATGGTTGGAAACTTATTGCAATCGACACATATTTGACCACGAAGCAGGATTATGTGCTGCCATGAAGGGGGAAGATCCGGACAATTCAAAGGCCATCCTTCAGGAAATAGGAGAGGTCCACGCTGCGGAAAAGGGCTCTATTAAATTGACAAAGTTACCTGATGACTTCTATGAGAGGGCCAATTCTTACATAGGTTCCACTCTGGCAAAGATGGAGAATCAAAAGGCCCAGGGTAAGGTGGAGGTCTCCGAAGAGTATTTCAGACTCTCGGAAGAGTACCGAAGGTCCAAGGACATTCTCAACAATATCTACAACACCAGGGAAAGAAAGATAGTTCTCATGGCTATGAACTCCGCCAGGAAGATCTCCCATAACACAGATAACATGGTCAGAGATGAGATGGAACTATTCTTCGATCTGAAGCTGGAAATGGAGAAGATCAGGGGAAGGATCATGAAATTTTCCGCGAGGTCAGCGGAACCCCTCAGAGCGGAAACAGGTATCAACACTCCACTTGCGGATTATGTTGAAAGTGAACCGGAGAAAATGACACCTTTCAGGGGAGGAAATAAGAATGCTTCCACCCCAAAGGAAACTACACCAACTTCCTCACAGAAGACAAAACAGGTCGACCCAAAACAGGGATCTTCGTTCCCTGAAGAAAGTAAGGGTAATGATATCCCTGTGGATATGGTGCTGGTAAGAGCTCTCAAGGATATCGCCACATTCATGTGTCCGGATAATACATCCATTTCCATGAAGAAGGAGGATATTGCCACGATCCCCCGGGTCATTGCTGATCTACTCCAATCCAGCGGTTCTGTGGAGAACATAGGGGGAACCAAGTGAAAGCTCCTCTGCCGATAATACTCCATCTTTCCCAGGATGATCCGAAGAAATGCAGTGCCAGGAAAATGGCGCGTTTTAAAAGAGCAAAACTTGTAGATCATTTCAATGATATTCCCTTTAGGGCATTGGTATTGGACCCATTTTCACAGATAGCCCTTTCACCATCGGATGATTCGATCCTTAGACATCGAGGCCTCGCAGCGATCGATTGTTCATGGGAGGACGCTGAAAGGGTATTTCAGAGGTTCAAGAAGAACAGGAGGGCCGAGAACCGTGCCCTTCCTCTGCTTCTGGCGGTAAATCCTGTGAAGTTTGGAAAATGGGGGGAGCTTTCCACATTGGAAGCTCTGGCTGCATCGTATTATATCATGGGTCACAAGGATGATGCGACGGAGATGCTTTCGATATACACCTGGGGTGAGAATTTCATAACGATAAACAAGGAACCTCTTGAAGCTTACTCCCAGTGCTCCAACAGCACCGAGGTCGTAGAGGTTCAGAAAGAGTTCCTTTAGTCCCTTTTCTTCTTCTTACTTCGATACTGGACAGCGACTATCAGGAAGACCATGAATAGTATCAGGACAATAATGACCGCCAGAATGTTCTGAACAATGATCGAATCAGCCATAATGGCCAATAAGACAAGGCAAACTACAATGATGATCGTGACCAATGGTCTGAGATCCTTCTTTCCTTTTATTTTTCTGGGAGGAGTGGGTTTCCCTTTGGTCTTCTTCTTCTTCTTTCTTATCGCATGGAGGGTTTGTTTCGCCTCCTCTTCAAGTATTATAGTGAGCTGGCCCTCTTTCTTCGGGTGATCTTTGATATATTTCTTTGCAAAGAGAATCGCCTTATTCCTCATTCTGCTCTGCGGTATCCATCCACATTCATTGCACCTAAGATAGGGAAAGAGCATTCCGGTCCGACATTTTCTGCAAATAACCTTGACCTACCCACCTCATCGATATTTCAGGGACACAAGTTTCAAGATGAGCAGGATCCCTGATGAGATCAATGCTGCCATGCTTACAATGTTTATCAAGCATATCTCGATTCCAACAGGAATAGGGGTTCCATCAGTGCCTGCAAATAGAACAGCTAATCCATACCATATCCATAGAGTTCCAAAAAGACCGCTAAGCACTATGTGCCATACCTTGATCCTCCTCCCCATTTCTGCGTTCTTTTTACTCCTTTTGACCTCTTTCTCGGATTCTTCCACTTTCTCCTTCATTACCAAGTCAAGGACATATAGCAACTGGTCCCGATCATCTGGATGTTCAGAGATATAGCTCTCTGCAAATTGAGAGTGTTTTACCACATCCTGACCCTTTGCCTTCCATTTGCATTCGGGACAGATCATGAAAGGAAACTGCATTTCGTCTTTGCATTTCGGACAATTTACCTCGATCATTCCAAACTCCCCGATAGGGCCCAATGAGGTCTTCAAAGAAAACGGTTTCTATTCACTCTTCCTTTTCAATGTCAAGAGGACTGACTATTCTGGGTTTTGGATTGGCCTTATCAGCTTCAGGGCCCCTTATGAATGACCCACAATGGGGGCAGAAATCCAGGTTCTTATCAAGTTTTGCCTCGCATTTGGGACAGACCCCTCCTTCCTGCTCCACAGTGCTCCGTTTCTTCGCCCAGAAGTTCCAGAGAATGAGCATGGTGATCACTAGTAGACCTATGAATCCGATCTGAATATACATCCAGGTCTCCTGGTCAATACCATTTGATGACCCCTCATCCTCGGTGACGATATAATCGATATACCGGTCCTGCCCTTCACCGGGGGACATGACAACGATACCACAGATAAGATACGGTAGTGTACTTGTCCCAAGAATGAAATGGTCTCTGTGCATGGTAAGGTTGAGAGTTGCCCCTTCGATCTTGATCAAGGATATGTTTGCACCCTGGACATATTCCCCTTCCTCCCAGGTTCCGTAATAGGTTTCCCCATCCGAATAGGATAAGATGAAATCGAATGTCTCGGAATCTTTGGGATCTGTCCGGGTATACCCGCAGATATAGTAGGTGTAATTGCTGTCGATCTGGATCCTTCCTTCCACGGTCAGTATGTAGGACACGTATGACTTATCCGTTTCTACGATCGTAAGTGACCTGATATCGACATTCACACGTTCTTCTATATCGGCTTCATCTCCGTCGAGGTTCTTCAGATCCATTAACCTATCCAGGGGCCCCTTTTTCGAATCCACCCTTGCATCGTTCTCTTTGTCAGAATATGTCCTGGATTCCTTCTGGGTCTCATCTCCTGAAATGACAGGAGAAATAAGAAGGATCGATAGCAACAACACGATGGGAATGGAATACATTCTTCTGGAAGATACACGGGACCGTTTCACACCCCATTATCGAGAAGATATGTTTTAATATATCGGTTGAACCCAATTGCCAAATGCAATTGTTTTCCCTTTTCTATATATATAAGGAAAGATTTAGGGCAAAATCGTCATATGGACAGACCAGTCCCTTAGTCTCTGGGGAATGACGATGAGCGAAAAGGACCATAGTGAGATGGAAACCGCCAAGGATGTTCGATCGGGTGGTTTTGATATACACAGCATCGAGGAGAGATGGCAGGACTTCTGGGAGGATGAGAAGGTCTATCATTTCGATCCTGGATCAAAGAAAGAACCGTTCACGATCGACAATCCCCCTAGGTACGCTTCCGGTCCCTTGCACGCTGGTCATGCTGTCCACTATACACATATCGATTTTGTAGCCAGATACAAGAGGATGCGCGGTTACAATGTGATGTTCCCCCTTTGTTTCGATGTGAATGGGATGCCCATCGAAGTGCGTGTTGAGAAGAAATACAACATTCGAATGAGGGAATACGACCGCCACGAATTCATCAAACTGTGCGAGGAATTCGCCAATGGGAATATTGCCGAGATGACCAGACAGTTCAAGATATTCGGAGAGTCCATGGACCCCTCGGTCTATTATCAGACCGATGCAAAATACTACAGACGTCTCACACAGATCTCTTTCCTGAGACTATTCCATGATGGTAGGATATACAAGGCTAACCATCCTGTGAACTGGTGCCCACGATGTGGAACAGCACTCGCTGAATCAGAGGTGGAGTATCAGGACAATATCACCAAATTGAATACCATCCTTTTCAGTGTGGCCGATGAACCGGAGAGAAAGGTTGAGATCGCTACAACTAGACCCGAGCTTCTTTGCACTTGTCAGCTTGTTGCTGTGCATCCGGATGATGAAAGATATAAAGACCTGGTGGGCAAAGAGCTTGTAACTCCAATATTTGACAGAACAGTTCCCGTTGTAGCTGATGAGATTGTGGAGAAGGAATTTGGATCCGGCGTTGTGATGATATGCACCATCGGTGATAAGGAGGACCTTCGCTGGGTATTCAAATATGGACTTGACCTGATGAAGGGCATCGATGAACAGGGAAAGATGACAGAGATAGCAGGTCAGTATAAGGGTCTGGATATCAAGGATGCCAGAGAGAGGATCATCCAGGACATGAAGGAATATGGCCTTCTTGTCAAACAGGAAGATAATCCACAAAATGTTGGCAGCTGCTGGAGATGCAGCACTACGATCGAATATCTTCAGGTTCCACAGTGGTTCGTCAAGATAATGGACATGAAAGAAGAGGTCCTCAAAACTGCGGATAAGGTTGAATGGTTCCCTGAATTCATGAAGGTAAGACTCCGTGAATGGGTCAACTCCTTGTCCTGGGATTGGGTGATATCGAGGCAGAGGTATTTCGCAACCCCGATCCCTGTATGGGAATGTTTGGAATGCGGGGCCCCTGTTCTTCCAGCTGAAGAAGATTGCTATGTCGATCCAACAATAGATAAACCTCCTGTTGAGAAATGTCCACAATGCGGTGGAGGATTGAAGGGTTCGGAAGAGGTATTCGATACATGGATGGATTCTTCCATTACACCTCTTTACAATTCATTCTGGGGCAGGGATGAGAAGATGTTCAAGAAGCTCTATCCCATGTCTCTCAGACCCCAGTCACATGATATTATCAGGACCTGGGCATTCTATTCTATAGTTAGAGGTCTGAACCTTGCTGGAGACCGGCCTTGGGACACCATTATGATGGGTGGATTTATCCTGGCTCCTGATGGGACACCGATGCATGCGTCGAAGGGAAATGCGGTCGATCCTCTGGAATATCATCGTGAGTTCGGAGCGGATCCGATCAGATATTATGCAGCAACCTGCACCCTTGGAAAGGATCACCCTTTCAGGATCAAGGACGTGAAAAGAGGAGCACAGATCGTAAGGAAACTCTACAATATGGAACGTCTCCTATCACAAGCATTTTCTGACCTAAGACCTGAAGAGCTCATTGCTATCAATGAGAGGGTCCGATCAGATGCATCCGTTCTGAAACCTGTGGACAAATGGGTCCTAAACGATCTCTCTCACGTAATAGATAATGCCACCAAGGCTGCGGAGCTTTATCAATTCGACAAGACCGTGAAAGCAGTGGTGGATTTCATGTGGCTTGAGGTCGCAGATCACTATCTTGAGATCGTGAAGCATCGATTGAAGAATAAGGAGATCGGAACGATCTATACTGCATATAACATCGGACTCACCATCCCGAAACTTCTTGCACCGTTCCTTCCTCACATTGCAGAAGAGGTATATCAGGAGCATTTCAAGAAGTTCGTGGGAGACACATCCATTCATATCTCCCCTTGGCCCAAACCCACCCAGAAGTTCGAGGTCGGAGCGAAGAATGGTCAGCTTGCGGCTGATATTGTTGCGGCAGTCCGGAGATACAAGGGGGAGAACAAGATCGCCCTTGGAGCTGCGATCGGACCGGTAAGGTTGATCACCAAGGACCATTCAAAATTGGAGAACTCCCTGGAGGACATCAAGGGCACCGTAAGATCAAGTGAGGTTACCCTTGAAAGATCCGAGGACCTGTCACAGGAGATCTCCGGTTTGAAACCGATCTTCAAGGAACTTGGACCAAAGTATCGAGATAGAATGAAACCGATCATCTCTGTGTTCAATCACCCTTTGAAGGGGGAGAAACTGGCCACAATGATGGACCAGGATGGCCAGATAACATTCGATCCTGAAGATGGATCGGGAGATGTGACACTTACATCGAATATGGCCCAGGTCCAGAAAAGATGGGTGTTTCAAGGACGTGAGGTTAACTACCTCACTGTGGATGATGTCATCGTTGTCCTTGAAGGATCTTGATATCGACATCTGCAGTTAACATGTTCATAAAAACAGCCATTTTCATATCAAGAAACAAATGTGCAAAATTGTCACACTTTTGCCGAATAATACCCATTTAAATAGTTATACGGTTTATGCCAAATCGGCTTTTGAGATAGTAGGTGTGATGGAGGCCCCTGACATGTTTACGTTTTTGGTGACCTTCCTAGGAGTATTTGTGCTGTACCTGCTGCTCGTGTGGGGATCTGGTGATGCTGACACAGCTTACTGGGCCATCGAAGAGGTCTTTGCTGGTCTTATCCTGTCCCTAATTTCCGCGGGTGTAGCACGGATGATGTTAGGAAAGGCGGAAAATACCAAGATGTTCCTGAAATGGCCCCTGTTCATTGTCTATGTTCCCATATTTCTGGTCTATCTGGCTAAGGCGAACATAGATGTGGCATACAGGGTGATCACTGGAAGGATCAATCCTGGTATAGTTAGGATCAAGCCCGGTTTGAAGACCGACCTTGGGAGAACGGTACTGGCCAATTCGATCACTCTGACCCCTGGAACCTTGACCGTCGATATTGACAAGGAGAAGGGAGATCTTTTCGTCCACTGGATCAATGTCCAGGAGACAAAGAGTGAGGAGGAGAAGGTAAAGGCCGTGTGCGGTTCATTCTCTGATTGGGCTAGGAGGTTGACAGAATGAGCATCGGTCATTTGGATGTAATTCTGATAGGGGTATCCCTATTGGCATTTGGAATGCTTATTTCCCTCCTGAGATTGTTCCTTGGACCCACATCTCCGGATAGGGTTGTGGCACTGGACACAATAAACACCCTGGTGGTTGGAATGATGATCGGTCTGGGAGCTTTTTATGAACAGGTGATACTGATAGATATAGCGATAGTATACGCTATCCTGTCCTTCGTAACCACCTTGTTCATAGCTAGATACATATCCTCTCGGAAGGAAAAGGAGGAATCACAATGAGTTGGGATTGGGCAATGATCACAATGGTCGTGCTTGTTGTGATATCGATGTTCTTCATGCTCCTTGGGGCAATTGGTCTTCATCGGTTCCCCGATGTCTATACCAGGCTCCACGCAGCAACGAAGGCAACGACATTTGGTTCGATCTTCCTTGCCATAGCAGTTATCGTCTATGCGGTCTTCAGGATCACGGATCCCGAGACCCTGGATGTTAATGTAGGATCATACATCACCCTGGCAGTCCACACTTTCATAGCACTTGTGGCACTATTGATCACGAACCCCACTGGGGCCCATGCCATTGCAAGTGCAGCCAGAAAGGCTGGTGTTGTTCCTGAGCAGGCAGTTATCGATGAATATGAGGAGGTGGAATAATGGAGTTCTTCACTTTCCTGTATGATGCTCTTCACTTCATGGTGCTCTTTGGGATCGTCGGGTCCGCACTATTAGTAGTGAAGTTCAAGGACCTGGTATCCGCAACGATCGCACTTGCAGCTTGTTCACTTCTGGTATCTCTGGAGTTCTTCATTCTCCAGGCACCGGATGTCGCAATAGCAGAAGCTGCAGTGGGGGCAGGTTTGACCACTGCGATACTGATATTTGCAATTAAATCAACCAGAGGGAGGGAGGAGTATTGATAGGTAAAGGTTGGAAACTGGCTGCCCTCTTCCTTGTTGTTTTCATGATGGGTTTTGTCGTCTGGGAGATCCGGGATTTCGGAGAACCATCGGGAAAAGCCGTCGATGCAAACCTGGATGATAACCAGGATGTTGAGAACGGTATGCTGGTCTGGGATGATGAGACCGGCCAGATAGATATCTACGACGAAACTACCGATACTATGGTCCAGCAGGATCGGACCATGATGGATGATACTTTCATCAGTGATTCCGTGGACCCGAATGGGACCGTCAACGCGAACAATGTCGTCACGGCAATTGTTTTCGATTACAGAGGTTTCGATACACTTGGAGAAGCAACAGTTCTTTTTGCTGCTGTCTCGGGTGTCATGGTAGCCATCAGAGTAGCCTTTCCTAAGAAGAAGGAAGAAGAAGGGGGTGAGAAAGAATGAAAGAGATGTCCCCGATCGTAAAGACGATCACAAAGATATCCTTCGCAGCTATCTTCCTCTTCGGTCTGTATATCATATTACACGGCCACCTAACACCTGGTGGAGGTTTCCAGGGTGGTGCAATAATCGGCACCCTTATGGCACTCTATCTGGTGGCATTTGGTGCAGTGAAATGGAGGAAGAAGGTCCTGTCCATTATTGAGAGCACCGGTCTTCTGGTGTTCATCGGAACCGGACTTCTTGGTCTTACAACCGGTTATTTCTTCTTCAACTTCATCGGTGGGACCGACAATCCGATCTTCGGACAGCAGTTGAATGGAGGAGAGCTCATCGGTGATGTGGCCTTCCCATCAAATAGTGCTCCTTTGCTTTCTTCCGGAACAATTAGCATAATGAACATGGCAGTTGGTCTTGAGGTCATAGCAGCACTTACATTGATAATCGTGACAATGGGATTGTTTGCCTTCGCAGGGTCGGAGGAGGGTGAGTAAAATGATGTCAGAGATACCATACTTCGCAGTGGTGGCCCTTATCGCTATCGGCCTCTACATCGTGATGTTCAAACGCAATCTCATCAAGCTCGCCATGGGAATAGTGCTGATAGAGACAGGAGCCAATTTGTTCCTTATCACCTTGGCTTATCGGCATGGTGATAGATTATCATCTCCGATCTTTACTTCCCAGATAATGGGGGGAGATGCAGCTGCATATTCCCTGCCAACACCCCATGCATTGACACTGACGTCCATCGTGATAGGTGTGGCTACGACCGCTTTACTCTTGGCTTTCTTCATGAAACTGTATCAGAAGTTCCAGGTTTCAACCATTGATGACATGAGGAGGTTGAGAGGATGAGCTTCTACAACGACCTCATCACACACGCACCTGCTATCATCATCGCGATCCCGTTGTTGTTCGCCTTTGCGACACCATTGATCGGCAAGATCAACAAATATGTGAGGAATGCCTGGGCCTTCACAGCAGTTCTGCTATCGGGAGCCCTAGCGTATGTCCTTGCATGGGAAGTGTTCAAGAACGGAGGCGATCCGAACGTGTATGTTTTCGGTGGAGCTGACGGAACTGCATTCGATGTTCTCAGTAATGTCCGTATCTCGTTCTACGTGGATGGAATGGCAGCCTTCATGGGGATCATTATGGCAACCGTGGCATTCGCCGCTGTCATCTACTCCTTCTCCTTTGTAAAGAAGTACACGGGGCAGGACAAATACTACACATTGATCCTTCTGGTCCTTGCAGCAAGCTTCGGTATGGTTTTCACTGGTGATGTCTTCAATCTTTTCGTTTGGTTCGAAGTTTCATCCGTGGCCATCTGTGGATTGATCGCGTTCAGGTCCAACAGAGGAGAATCATTCGAGGGAGCAGCCAAGTATCTTATCTATTCAACTATAGCAGGTCTTTTCCTGCTGTTCGCAATAGGTTTGCTATACGGCCAATATGGACATCTTAACATCAAGTACCTTTCATCAGCGATCGGTGCAAATGGATCCATGATGGTCCTTGACAAGATCGTTCTTGGTATCTTGATCACTGTGTTCTCGCTCAAAGCTGGTGCGGTACCCATGCACATGGCAACACCGGACGGGTATTCCGAGGCCCCTGCACCGGTCACTGCAATGATGGTCACTGCTTCGCAGGCTGGATTGTATGCGGTGTTCAGGACTTGTTTCACCCTTTACGGAGGGAACATCCAGAACTCCCTGGCTCAGATAGATCTTGTCCATGCGGCAGGATATCTTCTTGTTATCCTTGGTGTCCTTTCCATGTTCGTGGGTGTTACACTCGCTCTGGTGCAGAAGGACATCAAGAGACTCATGGCATACCATGCCATCTCCCAGACAGGATACATGCTTCTGGGTGTTGGTGTTGGACTGGCCGTGTTCGCATCGGGAGATAATACAGACTTTGCTGAGTTCGGAAGAACTGCAATGACTGGAGGTATCTTCCATATCTTCAACCACGCTCTTTACAAAGGCCTGCTGTTCCTGACTGCTGGTGCAATTATATTCAAGGCTGGTACAAGGGACCTCAACAAGATGGGAGGTCTTGGTAGGGATATGAAGATGACAGCGCTCTTTTTTATTATTGGGGCCCTGTCAATCGCCGGTATACCTCCGACCAACGGATTTGCATCAAAGTTCCTGATCTACGAATCAGTGTTCAAGTTCAATCCGGTGCTCGGTGCTGTAGCTATGCTGGTATCGCTTCTGACACTTGCTTCATTCGTCAAGGTCTTCTATGCCGCTTTCATGGGCCCGAAGAATCCTGAAATGAAGACAGGAGAGGTTCCGAAGTCGATGCTCGTGGGTATGGCGGTCCTGGCTGGAATGATAGTTGTCTTCTCCTTGTTGCCATCATTGGTGATCGGAGAGATCGTGAGCCCGGCTGTGACCTCACTGGCTGGTCCAGGACCTGAAATCGGAACCAGTCTGACAATGTTCTCTGGACAGGGTGCATGGAATCCTCTGGTCCTCCTTGCTGTTTTAGGTGTTACCCTTGTGATAGGTTATGTCATAAGGATGCTTGGACAGAAGGGAACGGTACCAAAGGGAGAGGGAAAGAAACCATACCTTTTCGGAAATCCGACGGAGGTGAACGGAATGCCTTTCGTAGTACCTGCAAGCAATGTCTACTGGGGTTTCACCAGGGCTTTGAAACGTTATTACAAGCCCATGGAGAAGATGCATTCGGGACTGATCAACGAATACGTGTTCTGGTTCGTAGCAACGGCCGGACTTGTGATGTTAGCATTGACTTTCCTTTGAGGTGATCTAGGATGAAGCTTACCAAACATTTTGACAAGAGCCTTTGGGTCTTCCACATCAACGCAGCCTCCTGCAACGGATGCGACATTGAGATAGTCGCAGCCTTGACACCGAGGTACGATGTGGAGAGATTCGGTATCAAGCTGGTAGGAACGCCTCGGCATGCCGACGTCCTGTTGGTCACTGGACCAGTTAACACTCAGATAGCTGACAGGGTCAGGAGGATCTATGAACAGACCCCTGGTCCTAAAGCTGTCTTACTTTGCGGTAACTGTGGTGCAACATCCGGTGTCTACTATGACTCCTACTGCATCCAGGGTCCGTTCGACGAGTTCATCAAGAAGGTGGACCCGAATGCAATTATTGTATACGTACCGGGTTGCCCGATCCGGCCTGAGGCCATCATCATGGGTGTGGTCGAGGCCTGGAAGGCCCTCGAAAAATTAAGGGGGGAGGCCTGATGAAATACCTAACCGCAGAAGAGATCTTAAAATCATTCAAGGATAAGTTCCAGGGTGACCTCATAGAGGAACCTTATGTGAAGACCTTCGAGAACGGTGTCAAGAGAACTCCGTATTCACAGGTGTTCGTTAGGGTGAAAAGGGAAAGGTTCGTTGAAGCCGCAGAACATCTTGTATCCTTCGGATGGCCACATCATATAGTGGCATCCGGATCGGATATTGGTGACGAAATAGAGGTTCTTTACCATTTCGAACTCTATTCCGAGAGCCATGGTCACGGTGTTCCCGTTACAATTGGAACCAGGGCGCCAAAGGACGATCCTCATACTCCCTCACTTTCGGATGTTCATCCAGCTGTTACAACCACCGAGAGAGAGAAACAGGAGTTCCTTGGTGTTGCCATTGATGGGATCAAGGACAACAGGAGGATGTGGCTTGTCCATGCTGTTCCTGTCGGAGTATATCCCTGGAGGAAGGATGAATTCGGTCCTGAGAAACTCGTCAGAAAGGTCCATGAGGATCCCTCTGGTGGCAGTGATGGATCTACAGCGATCGCCGACTACAATCCTTTCCCGCCTGGTGGACCACCGATAGTCAAGAAAAAACAGGAAGGAGGTGATGCTTGATGGCATCTGCACCACCATACTCACTTGAGATCGGACCCATACACCCGGCTTTGAAAGAACCCACTCAATTCAAGTTCACCATCGAGGGTGAAGCAATTGTCGATGTGGATTTCCAACCGGGTTTCAATCATCGTGGAATAGAATACATGGGTATGAAAAGAAATCCTCTCCAGGTAGTTCACTTGACAGAGAGGGTGTGCGGCATATGCTCGGCAGCTCATCAGTTCGTGTTCTGCAGGGCAGTGGAACATGCTGCCGATATAGTGCCTACGGAGAGAGCGGATTATCTTAGGATGATCGTTGCAGAATTGGAAAGGATCCACTCGCATCTTCTATGGGCCGGGGTCGCCGGTCACGAGCTTGGATTCGATTCGGTCCTTCACTATACCTGGAAGATCCGGGAAGATGTCTCTGATGTTCTGGAATATCTAACCGGTAATAGGGTCAATCACTCTTTCTACATACCCGGAGGGGTAAGAAGGGATGTGACCCCCGACGGCGTGAAAATGGCCAAGAAGATCCTTAACGGATACAAGAAGCTCGAGGACACCATCCTCAATATCTTCCTTTCCGACCCTACTATCGCCCATCGGACCCGTGATGTTGGGATATTGACATATAAGAACGCTATGGAATTTAGCGCTTG
>JAUVBH010000311.1 GCA_030591285.1 Thermoplasmatota archaeon | reverse complement strand
GATGGGACCATTGAATGGTCAATCCCATTCGAGGGTTATGAAAGAGACATAATCAAACCTTCAGCAAATGGAAGTGTCTGGTACTCCAGGAACAGAGATCATGGTGTCGATGAGATAGTTCTTGTGGATGGTGAAGGGGGGGTCGTCCGTACTCTGAAGAACATCTCACATGAATACAGCTACTGGACCAAGGATGGGTCTATCATTATCTCAATTGACAGAGATGATGAGAACAGTTCCCTTGTGAAGATCGATGATCATGGAGATACTGTTTTTAAAAGGGACCTTGATACTCTGATCTATAGTGATATCATTGTGGATGATTCTGGGATGATCCTGTTCATCGGTCTGGACAAGTATCTCTATTTTGTTACACAGCTTGGTTCCGTAGAAAAGAGAATCTTCTACGGTTTGACAGGCTCATTACCGCATGGATGGATCACTGAACCGATCTTGAAGAATGATCCACAGGGGAGGATCATCATCTGTTCGATCGGCATGAAAGTCTATACTTCGGAAGGTGAGCTCTTATGGACCTTGTCGGTAAGGGGCGATGTGCTTTCTGATCCAGTAGCAGGGCCGGGTGGTTCGATACTCGTCGGATCAAGGGACCATTTCCTCTACTGCATTGATACTGTCGGTGAGATAAGATGGAGAGCGTATTGTAATGATACCGTCACCGCTTCCCCCGTTTTTAATAGCGATCTGGGGGCAATATATGTTGTAACATTGTTGGGTCATTTCAACAGGTTCGATGAAAATGGGGAGCTTATCTGGAGAGTGGAACTTGGTGACCTATGGTTCCATGAGGTCAAATTGGATCCAGATGGGAATCCGATCCTGAGGACCCAAACCGGTACGATCTTGAAAGTTGGAATGTCGGGAGAAGTTATCTGGAGAATTGAGGACAACCGGATCTCCAATGAAGAGGATGATATGGTAGTTGCTGATGATGGCAGTCCTGCCTGGGTAACAGATGAGACCCTCATCGTTTCAGACAGGAATGGAGAGAACCTCTGGGACTTTCAACCGGAACGAGGACGTATCATACTCGGTCCTTTGATATTGGATGGGAATATCGTCGTGGTGGGGAGGGAGGAGAACAGGTCTTTGTGGGTCTTTGATACATCCGGAAACATTCTGAAAGTTATCGATATTGGGGATCTTCACTATCATTCTATGGTCGAGAATTTGGATGGAAATATCATCATCCAGAGTTACTCGGGAATATGGATCTTCGATGGAGTCTCACTTTCTGAGCCTTTTTTAGTTGAAAGTTCAGGATATCTTGTTCAGGTTCTCTCCACAGGGGATATGCTTTTCTCGGATCGTGGAACGATAACCTGTATCGATGCAGATGGACAGTGGAAATGGGAATTGGGAGTACCAGGCATCGGTCAGGATTACTATTATTCTACAGAGAGAGAGGTAATTCTTGAGATATCTCCCAATGAGTTCGTTATCACCTCGAGGGGTGTCTTCTTTTTAGGGTCGGAAAATATAGGAAAAGTGATTCCTCCTCCGAAGATCGAATTAAGAGATGACTACTTCTACAATCGCGGTTGGATAATTCAGGATGAAGGTATCTTCCTGCTCTCTGGATTCCGGATTTACAAAGGTATTAGTAATAGTTCTCTGGAATTGAATGAAACATTGGACGGTAGGATGACTTACTTCATCGAGGAAGATATGGAATTGAACAGGACATACTATTTTCGGATAGAATCGTTCAACCCAGTTGGAGATACTTTCTCGACCGAAGTATTTGATATTACGAAAAAGCCTCCCCCACGCGATCCAGGTCCTCCAATGAACGTCAAGGCAGAGGGATCCGACGGAAGGATCATTATTACCTGGGATCCTCCAGAAGAGTTGTACGGACACCCTCTTGATGGGTATGTGGTCTCCCGGATCCTCGATGATGAGAATGAATGGACCATGATAGGTTTCCTTGGACCGAACGAGACCATGTTCGAGGATTCTAACGTGACCAACGGGGAGATCTACCATTATGCTGTGGCAGCGGAAAATGCACATGGGATGGAATTCAACGATACATATGTCTGGGCGACGCCCAACAAGGATTTTTTATTCGAAGATGAAGATGGATTGAGGATTTTTACTGTCTGTGTCTCTCCTTTTTTACTCTGTATTGCGATCTTTGCGTTAGTTTTAATCTATACGAAAAAGCGAAAAGTTGG
>JAUVBH010000206.1 GCA_030591285.1 Thermoplasmatota archaeon | reverse complement strand
ATCAGGATCAGGCAACCACTCAGTATTGTTTCCATCACCAAAATCCCATTGATATTCTAGATCGAACAGGTCGGAATTGGTGTCGATACCCTCGACGAGGTCATCCAGGTCCAGAATGGAATCCTCTTCAATTGACAATGGTCCCGCATCGTCGATCCATCTGAGAGAGGGAGGACCATTGGTAATATTGACCCAACCGACAAGATCGGACCTGTCACCATACTGATCCCTGACCTCTGCTCTTACCGTATAATTCCCAGTCTCTACATATCGATGGACACCAACATCGATATCGGACCATGTATCCTGGACGGTCCCATCTCCGAAATCCCATCTTACGTCAACCTGTCCCGTATCCGATGGAGAATCGAATACTCGAGGTGTGAAGGATAAAAGTTCATCCTCGTAGAATGTGGTCTTATTCCCACCTGCATGCTCTATCCAACCCCATGGAAGTATATTTAAAACCTCGATCTGGGTTTCTCCCTCAACCACGAACTCCTCATCCTCGACCGTAATAACAAGATCGAATGTCCCTGGTGTTGTGTACGTATGGTACGGTGAGAATGGACCGATCCCCGAATCCGAATTCCCATCTCCCCAATCTACATTCCAGGTAATGTTCTTCTTATCTGATGGAGTGTCAGTGATCCATCCATCCGAAAGGACTAGTATCTTGTCCATATCTATGACGATATCCTGTTCAGGATCCACCTCTGGCTTAACGTTCTCCACATTCACCTCGATCGGATAGATCTCTGTCATATACCTGAAATTGGCCCAATCATCGGAAGCGACAACTCTGCATCTGATCTGTTGCAAACCTCCTTGTCGGGGTATGAACGATATTGAATTCGAACTGGTAAACCCGTCGTAATGATTATCAGAATCAAGGTCCCAGTAGTATCTCCATATCTGAGTGCTTCCAGGGGTGGCTATCACGGTCACTGTTACGGTCTCATCTTCTTTGGGAGAAGGGGGTGAGACCACAACGGAGTCCACCGTCGGATAAAGGTTAGATGAGGGTTGATCAATAAAGAGGGTCGTCTCGGATTCCCTTACCCTCACCCACTCCACCTTACCATCCGGCCATGTGACCTCCAGCGAATAAAGGTCCATATCTTCGACCCTTAGGTCTGACCCTAGACCAAAATGGAGGATATTCGATCCCTGATGGGCATGACCGGTACCTGCCCTTACCTCCCTGGTATGGATCTGCCTGGTGTTGTTAATATCTTCCGTTGCCATTGTCACCCTGGCTCCAACCGCATCGGGATTCATTCCTGTTCCATTCAGTTGGATCCTGAGATATTCGTTATTACCCGTTCCCTGGTTCTGATACAATCTGACCCTGTAGTTCTCCCACTTCCTCTCACCACTGTTCCAGGTATCCCCTCCGCCTGTCACCAGGTCCAGATCACCATCGTTGTCGTAGTCAACCCATAGATTGGCATATGTGTTCGCACCCTTGATGCCAAGGGGATCCGTGACATCCTCGAACTTCGTTCCATCAGGGACCGAACCATCATGGACATATCCCCTGTTGTGGAACAGGTAAGGAGTGGTGTAGGGTAAGTCCCCATAGACCTGAGGGATGTACATGTCCTCCCACCCATCATTGTCATAGTCACCTATCGTTATCCCGGCAAAGGTCTGGTCCCCCTGATAGGTCCCGGACCCACCTATCGGCCATTTGGGGATCCCGGAGGTGTTCCTGTAGTCACTGAACGTGTAATATGGGGCCCCGTCGTTGATGTACAGATTTGCATCGTCGCAGACATATCCCCTGATATCGTACCAGTTCCCGATGTACCCCACGTACTTGTGGACGAAATCGGAGGTCCACAGGTCAAGGTTGCCATCCCTGTTGAAGTCAGCCCAGGATGAGCCTATGGTGTGTCCCCACGTAGGACCCCACCAATATTGACCGTAAACGCTGCCAGCGGTTGCATCGTAATACCAGTCATCGGCATAGGTCCCAGAGCAGTTCCTCTCCTGTCCCACTTCATCGAATGTACCATCCTTCTGGTTCTCGAAGAGGTGGTTCTCCCTTATCCTGTAATGTGAGACATAGACATCCTGCCACCGATCATTGTTGTAGTCTCCCCAGGTGGCACCCCTGGAATAGAAGTTCTCACCGGTCCCGATCCCGACATGGGCAGATACATCTGTAAAACTTACCCCATTCTCATTTCTGAGAAAATAGTCTGGAAAATAGATCGGACTCCCGTCGTTCCAATCCTCTCCATTTCCAATGAATAGATCGAGGTCACCATCTCGGTCAAGATCACCCCATGCATTCCCAGTGTTCGGATGAACATTTTGCCAGTTTCCGAACACACTAGTTGATACATCCTCCATCCTGAAATCAGGTGCCCCCTGGTTCTCCCAGAACCTGTCTGCAGTCCCCGGTCCACATCCCTGATAAAGGTCCTGATCTCCGTCACCATCCCAATCAGCCCAGACTCCGTTACGTGCTCCTGAAACGGAACCATTGAAAGCTGATGTCTGGAGTGTGAAGTCCCAATTGGGTGGACCGTTGTTTTTGAATAATCTATATCCATTGAAAAGAAGGTCAATTGATCCGTCATTGTTCCAATTTACTGCAGAAATAAAAGTTGGTGCTGAGGTCTGATCGAAAGAAGCTTCACCAACTTCATTAAAAGTGACGGTTCTGGTAGGTTCCTGGAACTTGGAAGATGAACCAGTGAAAATATGTAAGAACGAAACCAAGATCAATACGATGACCAGTAAAAATGCGTATCTCCTCATCGACCCGACACCAATGGTATAGAGGATTTTGACCAATTAAACTTCTCGTTAGGGTGTAATGTCCCCTCCCCGTCCACAATGAGGGCATTTGACTGTGATCACCTGATGCTCCTTGAGAAGGGTGGGATCTACTTTCTCCTTGAATATCTCACTACAGAATGGACATTCAATTACGACCTTGACCAGAGGTGGTGGGTGATAATGGAGCTTCTCCTTGGGTCTTTCATGTGCTCTCATCTTTGGCTTTTCATGCCTCTCCTTGGAAGTTGGTCTGGGTTTGAGCTCAGGAACATTGGGCCCATCCCAATGTGGGATCTCCTCGGCATGGAACTTGGGTTCTGTCTCTTTCTTCTTTACTGCCACAACATCGTGCACCTTTGGTGAACCCTTCTTTCCCTTCTCATGATGTGGCTCCATCGTGGATGGATCTGTGGATCTCTTGAAACTGTAACGGCCAGTGTCAACCCCGATCTTCTCCAGTCTTTTCTCCAACCTTTTTTTCGTATTGGACCGAAAGAACCAGGCGATTATCACAATGATCATGAGGATCAATAGAAGCGGTATGACTATCACAAGGAAAGGCCAGATCTCTCCTCTCTGGATTATCGATGGGGTATCATCGACAATGTCGATCGTGATTGTTTCGGTGTCTGATAATCCCTGATTATCCTTTACCACCAGAGAAACAACAAGCTCCTCTCCTGGCTCATCACTTCTCCAGGTGACCAGTGAGCCTCTGGAGATACTTCCATCAGGCATGGTCCAGGTGAATGTGAGTGGATCGCTACCGGGATCATGGGACCCGCTGGCATCGAATGTAATATCCTCATTGAGGGTCCGGGCATAACTTCCGCCAACTATCTTGATATCAGCGATAGGGGCCCTGTTATTACTTGCTGCAGTGGGGATGAAGTGAACTGATTGGACCAATGGATCCTCATTTTCAATGATATCAACGGCAGTTACTGCCACCCAACGATCTTCAGTTGGCTCAAGATCCGTGATCACCACGGAGACCTGATCTGTTGAATCCAGCTCCAAATAGGGAACAAGCCCTGTTACATCATCAAATTGGAAACCCTCGAGATATACGTAGTATGCAAGAAAATCCCTTGCATTGGATTGGTACCAGGAGACGGTAACAGCACCAACATCCACCACCTCCACTTCCAATCCCTCTATCTGGGCAGGTGGTTCTGTATCGAACGGGTCATATCCTTCCCCCACCACCATCAGATCATCAATGTACCAACCTTCTCCTCTCCCATTCTCATCTGCTACAACAGACAATCTTATCTTTGTCCTGTCCCCGATGTAAGGGGCCATTTTGAAACCCGCAACATCCCAGTCACCGGTTCCAACGATAGCATCTGATCCAGCGAGGGGGCCGGTTACATTAT
>JAUVBH010000245.1 GCA_030591285.1 Thermoplasmatota archaeon | reverse complement strand
CAAAGCTCCCAATGCCAGGAGCGAAGAGCCGAACCATTCAAGGTTCATCTCGGATGCGGGATCATCGGCTCCGATAACGATAACACGCCTGCATCTGCCTGCCTGGATCCAGTCCTGACCTATTCCAATGGCCTGGGTTGTGGTTGAACAAGCCGCGTTCACCTGCGTGTTCGGTCCCTTTGCTTTGATATACTGTGCCATTTGTGAATGACCCATTGCAAGGACCTTGAACATGAAATATCTGGGGAATTGATACTCATCGGATCTTTCCTGGATCTCTCCGATGACATCATCTATCTCATTTTCCATGTCGGTTCCCTTGGCCTTCTCCTTCAGGGACCTAAGTATCCTCAACTTCTCATCGATCTCTGCGTTCCCGATCTTCTTCGTGTAGTATGATGCCAGTTCAGTATTGAGCTGATCGTAACCGGGGAAAGCAGATGCAAAGATGATACCGGTATCTTCCTGGAGCTCAAGTGGTAGCTCCCAATCCTCCGGCAGGAACGAACCCGTCGAGGTTTGCGAATATCTTTTAACGAGAGGTATTCCGGCATCCTTCAACGCAAGGATCCCGGATGCGAAGGCCAACTGCGTTGTGATATCGAGGGATTCGATCAAGGTTTCAGGGACTCCAAACTCTTTGTGGAGGTCGAAATCTCCCAACAATCCTGCTAAGTGAGCGACTTTAGATCCATCATCCAGCTTGATCATTTCAGCTGAACCGTCAGGTTTCTTGTCCAACCTAATTATATGCTTGTCAAGGAACCTTGGAATGTAGTCATCATCAATGGATTCTATGAGGTTGCGGCCTTCGATAAGATAATCCAGGTTCTTCTCATCGAACACCTTCTTGAATCTGCCAGGAAGACCGAATGCTGCTCCGGTAATGACGACCTTGGCTCCTTTCCTTGGTGGGATCGTCGTTCCCATCCCGGTAAGGTCGATATCATCCCTGTGGGATTCTTCGATCCCGGTCGACCTGGGAGCGCTCTTGTAAACTTCACCCAGGAACCTGTTGATCGCTTCTTGGTTATTGTTGAGGAACTCCGAGAACTGCTTGTCCGCACCTGGAGCTGCTTGAATAGCACTAACTGGTTTTGGTGCCTGTCGCTCAACAACAGGTGCAGATGTCTGGACCTGGGGGGTCTCTTTTTTCTCCTCGATGATACTGACATATGGATCATATGCTGAGAGGAAAGAAGGATTGTAGAAATCCGTATCGTTCTTCTCCGGTAGTTCAAGATCGAAACCAAGAGACCATAGAGAAGCTACCATCTCGTTGTATGTGACCATTCCTCCCTTCTTGGGATGATTGGATGTTATGGGGAAGACAGATCCTTTCTTCACATCCTCCTCCAACAAGTTGTATGCAAAGGACGAAAGCGCCCTTTTGGGTCCGACCTCGATGAATGTTCTGCATCCGTCCTTGTGAGCTCTCTGGACCTGTGATATCCATTCAACAGAGGAAGCGACCTGCTCTTTTAAGATATCCAATATCTGCTCCTTGATCTGAGCAGGATCACCCTCACTTGGATAATAATCTCCATTCACATTGGCCAGAAGTGGTATCTTCGGTGGATTTATGGTTAGCTTGGAGAGGTAATTCCTCAATAGGTCCTTTACAGGTGCAACCACAGCGGAGTGGAAGGCATGGGAAACCGGGATCTGTACCGCATCGATCCCTTTCTCCTGGAATTTTGATATCGCTTCGTCCATTGCACCTGATTCACCGGCGATAACTGTCTGAACATAGCAGTTCTTGTTCGCAGCAATGACATAACCTTCGATATCCTTCAGAACCTCTTCCACCTCAACTAGACCAGCCATGATGGAAGCCATTTTGCCAGGGTCCTCAACTTCAAGGTCCCTCATCTCTCTTCCCCTTGCAGAAACTGCTTTCAGTGCATCTCCGAAATCCATCACACCCGAGGCGATCAACGCACCATATTCACCAAGAGAGTGTCCCATGGCAATATCCGGGTTCACACCCAGTCTTTTAATTAGCTTGTACATCGCAGTGTCCACTGTCAACATACTGGGTTGATTGTATTCGGTTTGTCTGAGGGTCTCTGAAGCTTCCTTGAACTCAGGAGTTCCCACTTCGACATCTCTATAAACATATGAGGACAAGGGGTTGGGTATCAGATCCTTCATGACCTTATCTGCATCATCAAATGTATCCTGGACGATCTTGAACTTGTCTTTTAACTCTCTGAACATGTTGATGTATTGCGATCCCTGACCTGGGAACATGAAACAGACCGATCCATGGTCTATTCTCTGTTTATCGCCGACAAAGATCCCCTTGGCTGCCAGGGCCATCAGGGCTTTTTCGTTCATTCCAACCTTCTTCAGAACCCCTACCTGCTTTTCGAAATGTTCTGGGTCCTTTGCCGAGATCCCAAGTCGATATCTGCCACCATACGAGGGGGTCACACAGGCATCTCTGAGACGGCCGCCCTTTGAAGTTGTTTCTTTAACCCTTTTCACAGCTTCATCGGCCTGTTTCAGAAGGTCCAACGGATTATCCGATGAAAAGAGGAAAGCCTCTGCTTCAATGGACCCGTTCTTCTCAAGATAGTTCTGGATACCTTCCATATCCACCTCTGTCCTGGTTGTTACAGAAGAGATGGTGGGTGCAATAGGAGCTGCTTCCACCGGTTCACAGGTCCTTGCAGCTTTCCAGGCATCGTAAACACCCTTGTCAAACTCTTCCACGATCACATGGAAATTTGTACCTCCAAATCCGAATGCTGATACGGCACACCTTCTTGGAAGGTCCGGCAATATTCGATCCCATTTTTTGGGTTCCGTGATAACGAAGAAAGGTGTCTTCTCCCATTCGATGTAGGGATTTGGGGCCCGGAAATTGATCAGAGGCGGATATGTCTTGTTCTTGATAGCCAGAAGTGCCTTGATGACACCAGCTGCTCCAGCAGCTGATTTCAGATGACCTATCTGTGATTTTACAGATGTCAGTCCAATGGAATTCTTGGGGAGTCCGCCAAAGACCTTCATCAGGGAATTTACCTCGGCAACATCTCCCACCGCAGTTGATGTTCCATGGCCCTCTATGAACGAAATTGTTGAAGGGTCGATATTGGCGTCATCCATGGCGTTTTTGACAGCAAGATACTGACCTTCGGGATTTGGAGCGGTGATCCCTTTCCCCTTTCCATCGCTGGATCCGCCAATTCCCTTGATTATACCATAGATCTTGTCGCCATCTCGGACAGCATCATCTATCCTCTTCAAGATGACTATACCTGAACCTTCTCCCATCAGGAAACCATTTGCTCCCTCCGAGAACGGTCTTGAACCATCTGGTGTTAGGGCACCTATCTTGCAGAATTCCACAAAACTCTGTGTGGACATCACTGAATCTGTCCCACCAGATACCGCTATATCCATTTGCTTCAATATAAGTGAGTTCCGGGCTGTGTGCATAGCGGCAAGTGCCGAGGCACAGGCAGCATCTGTGATGAAGTTAGGTCCTTTGAAATTGAAGACATTGGCAAGTCTCCCGGATGCAATATTTGCCAGTGAACCGGGCAT
>JAUVBH010000128.1 GCA_030591285.1 Thermoplasmatota archaeon | reverse complement strand
CGGCAGGTCCACTATACTCTACAAGCAGATCGGTGAATGAGTTGTTTCCAAGGTTCCGAATTAGGAAAGAAACTTCGTAATCCTTCCCCTTGGTCATATCGAATTGACCCGTCTCCAGATTGTAATGGTCGCCATCCCGAACCAGAGTTACATTTACATCAGGAGCTTCCATTACCTCAAGGACCAAGGTCAGTATATTGTTACCCTCATCGAACTCCCTTATTCCATTCTCTGGATCCACAATGACCTTCAGGACATTAATACCAACATCCCTGAGGTTCCAATAGCCAGATATGAAATCGGTGCCGTTGTTCTCGATGAATGGCAATTCTGTCGTGAACTCAACCCAGGAATCAGTTCCATTTGAGGCCATGAAAATGATCGATGTATTGCTTGCAGCTTTCCCACCAATATTGGATATAGAAAGATCAAGGGATATGTTCATTCCCTGGTAGGCCACAGGATTCGTTTCCAGATCGATCTCGATCCCGGAATAACCGGATGAGATGGTCAAGGTCTCGTTCAGTGGCATCAGTTCTGGAACATCATCGATATCAAAGATCTCTATCGGGACTGAGATAATGTTGTTATTTGGAGTCTGTTCGATCCCATCTATTACCTCAGTGGTAACGATAATTGTCCTGATACCCTTTGGATATCCTACTCTCCAGGGCATCTCAATGAACATTTTAGAGTTGCCCTTAAGGGTTCCTGCAAGATATACAACATCAGACCCAAGAGGCAGAGCCTGTGGGTCATTCTCGAAATCTCCATTGTAGAAATTGACCTTGAAGGCAGGAGCATCCGTGTCTCCGATATTTTCGATGGTTGCATTGACTATCAATGTTTTACCGACACCAGCTGAATCTACTTCGAAGTCTCCCTGGAATAACGAGAGATTGGAGAAGGTGACATCAGGCAGGGTAAGAACATAGACAGGCCAGGAGACCTTATTGTTATCCTCATCGGATTCATCCACTGCATTGGCGAGATCAAGAACAACATAGATATCGTGATATCCACCGGTATTTGGTGTCCATGTCACATTGGCGAAACTTATGTCGCCTGCACCAATGGTATCGATCGAGACAGAAGGTTGGGTCTCCTTCCATGATATGATCTTTCCACCGAGAGATGGGTCACCCTCATAGAAACGGATGAAAACATGTCTCGCATCGGTGTCTCCGGAGTTTCGGATAGTCGCGGTTATCTCTACATTATCCCCTATCCCGATCTCTCCTTCGAAATCGATCCTGAGATCATTCTCCTCCATGAAAAGATCCGGTTTGGAAATGACCTCAAAGTCGACTGATCGAAGATTGTTATCTTCCACGGGTTCCTTGATGTCATCCCAGAGATCTGCTACAATGAACATAGTGTGAAGTCCGACCCCCTCAGCGGTCCACCCGAAGGTTACATTCATTTCCTGGCCGGGTGATAGGTCAATGGATCTGGTTTCGACCATATTAGTATCTGAGTCCAGATAGAAATGTATCCCTGCATCCATGGCCTTGGTCCTTCCAACGTTCTTCACTGTTGCCCAGAAGGTCATGTTCTTTCCTTCTGTAATGATCCTTGGACTTCCACCGACCACATTTGTAAAGGTCAGGTCTGGTGGTGTATCGACCATAACTTTGAAGACAATTTCATTGTTGGTCTCGTTCTGTTCGATGACAGAGTTCAATGGGTCGATCACAACAATAATGTCGTGGTATCCTATGGGCAATCCGGTGTTCCAGTTGAAGACTACATCCTGCAATCCCTCGGGATCAAGTCCATGGACGAGAACTTCACTACCGATCATATTCTCCGGTGTCTTGTCTGTATCATAAAGTCTGACCATGAAGTCCCCTGCAGGGATCTCACCTACATTTTCGATGGTCAACTGGACATCGATGGACGAATTTATTGTAACTGGAATTGGTGAGTCGACCTGAAATGAATTCAGTGCGATCTTCAGATCGGGCAGTGTCAAAATGGTGATTATCTCAGTATCATAGGAGTTTATTGGGACCCTATCATATTTAGAGAACAATTCCACCCTGATCGAAACCAGACCGGTTATGGTAGGGGTCCATTTGATGTTCTGTGCAATTAATGACTCAGGAGTGATGTAATCAAACTGCAGGTATGAGGCGATCTCTCCACTCTGGAATCCCGACACCCAGGTTATGTTAACGTATAAGCCATTCTCTTCTGGATCCTCATCGCCCTCATTTCGAACGATAAGATCGAAGTTTCCCTCGGTGTTATATGCCCAAACCTGTGGAGGTATGGACAGCTCGGCTGAATAATCCGGTCCGAGACCTATGACATTGAGTTGTGAGAAAGTATTGTCATCCTCCATGGTCTCAGTAACTTCATTCATCGGATCAATAGCAATGCCAATATTGGTCTCTCCTTCCTCAGTGATCCACTCTACCATGACCTCTGTGAACGCGTTGGAAGCTAGACCGGAGACAGCAACCTCACCGATGCTCTCCCCATCTATCTCGATGCTGACCATGAAAGGACCTGCATCGAATTCTCCGATATTGGAAACATTGCCTACCAATGTGACTGGGAAGCCATCGATCAAAGTTCCCTGAACAGAAAGTTCATTGGGTATTAGATTTGGTCCTCCAGGGATGGTAATGACCGCATCCACATCGGATCCGGTAACGAGTGCTGTCTGAGGGTTGGATGAATAACCTCTGTATGATGCAGTTAATTTGTAGTTACCAAGGAAAGTCCTTCCGGTTGTTCTCAGCTCCTCCTGAACAAGAGGGAAGGTTGCTTTCCCATACATATCTGTTGTATGGCTTGAGACATCTACAAGGATTGGTCCATTAACCCTTTGCACATTCAGGAGGGAACCGCCAAGAGAGTTGTCAACAGAGTCAACGACCTGGGCGTTTGCCCACCATGCTCTTCCGATCACACCGGAATCTATTGGTTTCAACCAGCTTGATCTTCCCTGGGGTAGTGACCCGATGAAGGTCACATTTGTCAGTAGTGCATAATTATCAATATCCAATGTAGAATCAAATGATGAGTCGTATGAAATGAAGTTCACACCGGACCATTCCAGGTTGCTGATCCTGACGGGACTTCCATCCAATTGCAGCATGCAGTTTTCCGCAAAGAGATCATCGGTTTTGATGGTATCAGCCGAGATCATAACATCCACGCCGGCTCCAACCATGTTGAGTGAACCATTAAAGACCTCACAGTTCACATCCACATTCCCTGTATCCCTTGCAACAAGATTACCTATGTTCATATTTCCCTCATTCAAGGTCAGGGTAGGACTACCAGATCCAGTGAGGTAGACATAGAGGTCATTGGCTCCAGATCCAGTGAGTGTTACATTATCCATATCCAATATCCCGCCATTCTCTATCAGAATGTATGCCGGGGAGTCATCGGTCAGGAATGCAACGGTGGTGTCATTGATCGTAAGATGACCTCCTGATCTGATGATCAGATGTCCATCGAAAGCATAGTAGGAGGGATAGAAGACACCATCGATAACAGTTGATGTTCCTCTAAGGGATGCTGAACCTGTAACCGTAAGGTCAACATCAATCCCAGTGAAGAAGGATGAACTCGAGGGAGTTGTGATATATCTCTTGAATTTGATCGGCCCACCCAGAAGGGATATCGCCTTGGTGCTAACTGTGTCGCCATCCCTTGCTCTCTGGAAAAGGCTCTCGGAATCCCCTTTTCCAGGAATGTTAGGATAGTTCTGGAAGCTTGTAGAAGCTTGAACGGTTTCCCCGTCAAGTGAGACGGAAACTCTGAAATCCGGATACGAATCGGAGTTTGGCATTGAACCCAATGTGAATACATCAGTGATCACGGGCATGAATGACCATCCATCTGATCCTGAGTTGTTCCATGTGAGACCATTTCGACCCATGTAGGTAAGGATATCTGATGTCAGATAGGAGCTTGTTAATCGAAGATCCCTATTTCCTTCGACCCTGTAAACTGTTACTCTCTCATCTTCCACCTGGATACCCATGCCATCGAGGACCTCAGCGCCGATCCATCGATAATAGACGATCTTTGAAGATGCATCATTGATCATAAAAGCTGGATGAATTGGGGTTGAAGCTGAAACATTGACTCCAACACCAACCAAGTGCGCTATAGCACCACTTTCAACCTTTAGCATGTTGTGCGACCCTGTCGAGGAGCTCGTTTCGAAGTCCACATCAAGGAACGAATTGATAACCGTTAGGTTGGTACCAAGACCCTGGACAGTGATGTTCCCAGCAATGAGACCATCTCTGGTTGGAGTATTGAATGAGAAGGTATCCCGGAGCTCTGAATCTACGATCAAACCAGATGAACCGGATGAGAATGTGAACCTCGGTCCGTCATCATTGTAATCTGAATCATCAGATGTGCTTCCATCTCCATCTATGTCAAAGGCCAGATTGCTCTGGTCCTGAAGCTCATAGAAATAAGAGGTGTCAGCTTCTAAGCGGGCACGATTTGAGACCATTATCTCTCCTGGGCCCTCCACATCTGAATCCTGGAACTTCAGTGAAGACCCGGATCCATCAACTGTCACATCGATCTTGAAATAGGGATTCAGCTGTCCTGTCTGGGTTGTAAGTTTTGAATTTATCAATTCCAGACTTCCACCGTTTTGAACCCTGATCGTGTAATTGTGATCATCCCCGCCACCAAAAGATCCATCAATTCCCACATCCTGGGAAAGGGTGATCGTTGAATTAGTAAAGGTGAGTTTGCTGTTGGTACCATCTACAGCGATGTCTCCATCAAGAAGATAATTGACATTGTTGAAGCTCTTTACCGTTCCGCTAGTTACTATTATCGAACCTACACTGGTAGCCCCAACTGCAGGTTCCTCTGTTGCCAGCAATAGACCATATGATGCTGCAATTAGAAGCATCAAAACGAGTGTCACTGGCATCAGTTTCCTAAATTTCGAAGAACTTTCTTCCATCATGCGATCCACCATCCAAAGAACCACTTATGGACATTAAAAACCAATTCGAATACCTTGATTTTTTGAATTGGTTTTACCCCCTTATTAGAACAGTTATTATGGTATATATAAGGATTGTTCTTTCAGTTACTAGAAGAGAAAGTTACTGGGTCTCCCTTTTAGTGTCCTGTCTTTTTCTCGAATTTCTTGCGATACTTATCACCGGCAATCGAGAGTTCGGAGCAGTTATTGTTACCATTTTCATAGCCACATACATCCCTATCCCATTAATACCTGTAATATTCGAAAGAAATGTGCTTATTATATGGGTTAGCGTGTACTCCCCGGGGGGGTCCCAGGGGGGAATTCTTTTTCTATATGAGTGAAGATTAGCAATGGGGATCCGAGTTGCGTTGGATAAATACATCCAAGCGGCCGTATACCGGATGGTCCATGGATCATTTGGTGAACAGGGCCGGGAACTGCTTAATGCTAGCTGTATGTTTGATATTGGTCTTACCTCAAACCTTGGGGGATGGGGTCGATGATCACTCTGAAATAGATCTAGAAAACTATTCGATGAACCATAGCTTTAGTCCATCGGATGTTGTGATCAATG
>JAUVBH010000020.1 GCA_030591285.1 Thermoplasmatota archaeon | reverse complement strand
AGGAGCGAAAATGAAGATCGGGATGGAGACTATGATCTCAAAGATCAATCCATATCTGATCGAATGATATAGTGCAAGTTTCATTTTCGAGTGAGCTCCTGCCCCGTAAGCTGCAGCTGCAACCGGAACTAACGCACTGGCTATGCCCATTAATGGAAGGATGGCGATCATTGTAACTCTCCAACCTGTGGAGAATATTGCAACACCGTCGGTTCCCCCCACATATACGACGATGACATTGAGGAACATCATGTTCAGCGACATCGACATTTGTTGAAGTGAAGCTGGTAATCCAACACGCATTATATCCTTGATTATCGACCATTTGAACTTGAAATATTTCATGTCAAATTCTAGAAACATTTTCTTTTGTAAAAACAACCAGTAGAATAACAATAGTGCAGTGACAAGGAAAGAGGCCATGGTAGCCCATGCTGCCCCCGGAACCCCCAGATCGAAACCATATATGAAGATCGGATCAAGGACGATATTTAGAACTGAACCTACGATCATTGCATACATTGCTCTTTTCGTATCTCCCTCTGATCTAAGTATTGCATTAGCATTGTTGGCAAAGAAGATGATGATCGATCCTGCAACAATTATTCTACCGTAATCAACTGCTATACTCCCAACTTCTCCTGCCTGCATTAGATCGAAAATTGCCGGAAGAAGCAGGTAAGTTGGAATCGTGAAAACAACTGCTAAAATGATCATTATCATGATCACATGCTCGGCGACATTATCGGCTCCTTTCTTATCATTGGCCCCGATCCTCCTGGAAATTGCAGATCCGCCACCTATGCCGAGTCCTGCTGCTAAAGCCATGATCAAAAAGAAGAAGGGAAAGAAAAAACCCACAGCAGAAAGAGCATCCTTTCCAAGACCAGAAACCCATATGGCATCAGCAAGATTATAAACGGTCTGGACCCCCATTGCTATTATCATGGGAATAGATAGTCTAAGGATCGCTTTCTTCGGGTTTCCAAGGAGCATCTTGACACCCTTGGTTGGTCCACCCATGGTACCTGGTTTTCCGGGAGGGGGAGCCATCAGGACCTATCCTCCTTGATTCGGGAATCCTGCAGGTTCGACTCGATCCGATTAAGCAGGTCAAGAAGTGTTCTCTTCTCATCTTCATTCAGGTCCCCGAGGACGATCTCGTTCCAATCCTTCTTCAATTTCTGGAACTTCGGTCTGAGATCCTCAGCTTTCTTTGTAAGATAGACCTTATGGGACCTCTTATCCATCTCATCCCTTTCTCTCCTAACATATCCCGAATCCTCCAGCTTGGATATCGCTCTTGTTGTCGTTGCCTTGTCAACAAGCATATGCTCTGTGATCTCCTTTTCTGAGATACCGTCCTCATGATACAGAAAGAGAAGATAACCATAGGTATGACCATGGATCCCGAATTGTTCAAGCTGCTGTGTCATGTAGCTTCGTGTGTATTTGTTGATATGGGCGAGCAATCTCCCAATTGAATGAGGGCCGCAAATTCTCTGTTCCCTGGCACCGACCATAAAGTTGCACATGCAACAATATTATTAATAGTTGCGCTTGCAACGAACTCCCCGGCCATTTAAAATGTCCAAACCTTTTTTTAAAAGTACCACATTAACCATTTTGATATCCTGTTCCACTAGGGGTGACACTGAAATGGGTTCCATCGGTAAAGAGGAGAATCTGGAAGAGGTTCTTGCACCTATTACAGATGTCTATTCTGTCCTGATAGATATCAATCTTGCCCATGCCTGGGGTAAGACAAGTAAGGGCAACATGATCTTTCCACCTGAGCAGAGAATGGCAATTGGAAATGTCATCGAGATGCACCCGGAAGGGATGAAGGAACAGTGTAAGTTGAAGATCAAGGTCATCCATTACGATGGATGGGTGGAGATGGATGTTGTCGAAGGTCCACTTTTTGGAACTTTGAAGTTCATTGTCGAACCCAGACCCTATGGGACCCTTCTTTCTGCCGTATTCGATTACAGGATAGAACGTATCGGATTCAACCTGAAGTGGAAATTGACCGAGAAGAAAAAGTACCATTCAATGATGACCGAGGTACTGGTCAATGTCAAGAACTTTGCAGAGATGAAAGCCAATCAGTGATCTTTTTCAATCTGAGCTATCGATCATTTCTTTCAATACAGAGCCAAAGGTCTCTTTCATACGGTCCAAGGTTGCTTCATCCCTTGCTTCAATGGTCATTCTGATCACTGGAGAGGTATTCGAGCATCTGATCAGTACCCACCCCTCATCCATGTCAACACGCACCCCATCTTGATCATTGACCCTCTCATATTGGTCCTTTAACTTATTTTTCAGATCTTCAACGATCTGGAATTTTGTTGCGTCAGAACATTTGAATGCTTCAGCATCACTTGGATATTGCGGAACTTCATCAGCAAGTTCCGAGACCTTCTTTTTGGTCTTGGAGATGATCCTCAGCAATTCCAGAGGTGCCACAATAGCATCATCGAAAAGCACATGCTCTGGAACGATCAAATGACCTGAACGCTCCACTCCAAAGATCGCACCATTCTCCCTGGCTTCAAGGGTGAGATATGTATGGCCTACCTTGATCCTCTTGACCTGGGCACCCATGGGGATCAGAACATCCTCGATCGCCATGGATGATTCAACATTTGCAAGAACCAATCCTCCCCCATTCTCTTTCACCAGTTCCCTGGAAATTATGATCCCAAGCCTGTCCGTTGTCATGAACCTTCCTTTTTCATCAACAACAACGGCCCGGTCGCCATCCCCATCAAAAGCTATCCCGAAATCAAGTCCTTCTGAGAGTACCCTCTCCTTTAGCTCTTGAAGGTTCTTTGGTTTGGGTTCGGACGGTCTCTTGCTGAAGAACGGATCAACGTCACCATTGACAAGTTCAACATTGGCTCCGGCAGCTAAAAGAACAAATGGTGCTGAATGGCACATTGCACCTCCTCCGCAATCAACACCGACCTTGAGGTCCGATCCAGAGAAATGCGGAGCATAGATCCTCTTCCAGAATTCCACATAGTCCTGAAGATAGTCCTTTTCAGAATAGGTTCCCACATCTGCCCAATCTTTGGTGATAAAATCCTTTTTCAGAACAATATCCCGGATGGCCTCTATATGCTCTGAAGGAAATCCAACACCATCTCCAAAGTAGATCTTCAGCCCGTTCCATTCCGGTTCAAGATGTGATGCGGTTATGAAACAGGAAGCATCCATTTTCTCCTTCAGACCAGCGAACAGTGCCACACCAAAACCACACTCTCCAACAGATAGAACATCAATTCCACATGATATCAGACCGGTGATCAGAGCGCCATGGAAAGCCTCTGAGGTTGTTCTTACATCATAACCGATCGCAACCTTCTTGAGACCTAGGTCCCGATCAAGGAAGGTCCCGAGTCCCCTGCCTATATCCAAGCAGATCTGCGGATCGAGATCCTCGTTCCATATCCCTCTTATGTCATAAGCCCTGAATATGTGCTCCATCTCATCGTCCTCGCAAATGTCCAAGAACTTCATATATTTCATAACTTTGGTCATTTTTCTCTTATGGAATCAGGGATGATTTGAAATACATCGTCCCATTTATTTCTCCCATGGCAGAGGATTATCCCTTACTTCAGGTTGCACTAGACCTCATGCATCTAAGCAGATCGGTCCAAATTGCCCGGGAAGCTATCCAGGGTGGAGCAGATTGGATAGAAGCTGGAACCCCTCTGATAAAGAGCGAGGGAATGGATGCGATCAGGAAACTTAGACATGAATTCCCAGGTGTTGAGATCGTGGCCGACATGAAGACCATGGATACAGGGGGATTCGAAACTGAGATCGCAGCCAAAGCTGGAGCCACGATCAATACGATCATGGGAGTCACCGATGACGGGACCATCAAGGAAGGAGTAAGGGCTGGCCACAAATACGGCTGCAGGATCATGGTTGACCTGATGGGGATCGAGGACAAGGTTGCCAGAGCAAAAGAGCTGGAGGCAATGGATGTGGACTTCCTATGCATGCATGTTTCCATCGATGACCAGATGATGGGCAAAACCTTTACAAAGGAGGTAAAAGAACTTGCATCCTCTGTAAAGATCCCTCTGGCAGTAGCCGGAGGAATAACCTCTGAAAATGCACATCTATTCCTTGATGCTGGTGCATCGATAATCATCATTGGTGGTGCCATTACCAAGAGCCCGAAGGTAACCGAGGCGACCGCCAGTATCAAAGAGGCCATCCAGAAGAGAGCAAAAGTGGAATCGAAGTTTTACCACAGATACTCCGACATAGAAGGTATAAGAGAAGCTCTACTCCAGGTTTCGGCACCCAATGTAGCCGATGCAATGCACAAGAAAGGTGCCATGGTTGGCATCCACCCGGTAAAATCCGGATTGAAATGTGTAGGCCCTGCATTTACCTGCCGTACTATCGATGGAGACTGGGCGAAGACCGTAGAAGCGATAGAGAAAGCGGATCCAGGGGATGTCCTGGTGATGGACGCAGGATCCAGACACATCTCGCCTTGGGGTGAACTTGCAACATGGTCCTGCAAGATCAAAGGGATCTCCGGTGTCATTCTTGACGGAGCTGCTAGGGACATCGATGATATTATGGAGATGGACTTCCCTGTCTTCTCCAAGAGCAGGGCTCCAAATGCTGGAGAACCAAAAGGGTTCGGAGAGCTCCAGGTGGAGATCGAATGCGGTGGGATGCTCGTAAGACCCGGTGATTGGATAATCGCCGATGATTCCGGTGTGATGGTGATCCCGAAGGAGAGAGCGATAGAGATAGCAAACCGAGCACTGGATGTCAAAGAGAGAGAGGCAAGGATACGAGAGGAGATCAAGAGAGGTTCCACACTCTCTGAAGTACTGGAACTTGAAAAATGGGAGAAGAACCAGTAGTTCAGATATCCTTCAAGACCTGCTCAAGAGCTTCTATCATTCTATCGATGGGTTCCGATCCAACATGGGGCATAACCACGAACCTGAGAGCACTGGGTTCACACACTTTCGAGATGTGAAAATCCCTTTGTGCCATCTTATTCTGAACGATCTGAGGTTCTTCATGGTGCACGGCAATGATGTTCATTACCGGGTCCATAACTGTTTGCAGACCAAGCTCCAACAATCTGGTTCCAAGGTATTGAGTGTTGTCCATACACCTTTTCACCAGTTTGCAATACCCTTCTCTCCCCAGGTGTTTCATTGTGGCGAAAGTTGATGCAACAGCTCCGGAATCCCGGGTCCCTGCAAGTGTATAAGCCTTGGGACTGGTAAGGTATGGGGATTCTACGGCCAGATGTCTAAGTGGATGAGGCTCCCTGAAAAGAAGACAGCCAGAAGGGATCGTTGCCAAACCCATCTTATGGGGATCGGTGCTCATTGTTGTAACACTATCCACCCTAAAATCCCATGGCCCCACCCTTCCCTCGACCATATTCATCTCCTCAAGGAACGGGAGAACGAATCCACCGAAAGCGGAATCCACATGGAGATCGACATCTCCAACAATGTCAGATATCTCACTTATTGGATCCACAGCTCCAAGTTCTGTTGTTCCAGCAACTGCGATCACCATTGCCAATGAATCATCCATTTTACTTTCAAGATCTCCAAGATCCATCCTGAAATTCTCATCCAGGTCCACCGGGATGGGGTTCATGTCAAGCAGTCTCACCGCTTTAAGGACCGAGAAATGTGATGACCTTGGATAGAGGACAGATCTCTTACCGGATCTTTTCTTGGCAGTATACATTGCTGTGATATTGGCTTCGGTTCCACCTGAAAGAACATGACCATATGGTTCACTAAGATTGAGAAGATCCCCCACCATGGAGATCACGGATCGCTCCATCTCAACTGTCCCAGGATAAAGTCCAGGATTACCAAGATTTGATTCATGGAACCGGGAATGGACTTCCAGGGCAAATGGATGTGGAGAAGTGCACATGGAACCGAATATTTTTCCAGAATCAAAACCGATATTAGTCTGTTCAAAGCGGTTCAGAAGGTCTTCAACCTCTCTTTTTGACAGACCGGCCCTTTCCATAGTGAACACACTTGAACGTCCGAATTGGGTTTAAAAACTATCGCAGTACATATTATCAAAGTGTGCAAAATATCACAAAAATGTTATATATGCCCCCCAATGCTTATACTGGTCCGAATTGATTTGGAGGCATCCCACTTTGAGGACCAAGAGGGCTAGGGGAAAGTCAAGAAATATCTCCAAGACGGAGAGGATCGCCAATGTTTTTACGGCAAGGCCACTAGATTCCATTTCCCCAAAAGAGATCTCGGTGGAACTTGACCTTGAGATACAGCTTGTAACCTCAATTGTAAGCAGGTTGAAAGCAGAAGGTCTCATAGAGAGGATAGGATGGGGACAATACAAACTCCGAATGGAGCAGACAGTTGATGATGAGATCCTTCGGATAGTCGCCAAGGACATGTATAAAATATCCAGAAATATCGTGGGTTCCAGAGAGAATAAGGACATTGAAGAAGAGTTGGAAGAACCTTTCAAATTCCTTATCGAGGTCTATAAACAGGTCATCAAAATTGGCGGCGAAACTATGGCCAATAACCTGTTGAGACTATCTGCCTGTAAAGAGCTGGATGATGGCGAGGTGGAATACCTTGTCTATTCTGTGAAAGAGGTGGCTGTGGAATGACCGAGGCCACCGGCAGAAAGCTGCACCTGGTAGGGCCAGGTGATCCATTCGTAACAGAGTTGGAGAACAAGCTTGAAGGCCTCATAGGGATCCTTTCACGGTACATAATAGAAAAAAGCTATTCAGAGGTCACTGACAACGGACATGACAAGTTGAACCTCGATAGCGCCCATAGTATGTGCTCCTCGATAATAGAGGAAGCAACAATATTACTGGGTCCAAAGAGAACCGAGGAACTGAACTCGGAATTTGAACAGATCATCAAGAATTATTTCAAGGAGGGAAAGAAGAAATGACAAACAGAAAAGCCACCCACATACCCGGGTTGGATGAACTTATCAATGGGGGGTTCCCGGATGGAACGATCAACCTGATAACAGGGCCTCCGGGAAGCGCCAAGTCCCTATTCGGGATAGAGTACCTCTACAATGGAGCCAGGTTCGATGATGAACCGGGCATATATCTCTCTCTCGAGGAGAGTAGAGAATCCATACTCAGAGCGGCAAGCAGCTATGGACTTCAGTTCGAAACCTTCGAAAAGGAGGGGAAGGCATATCTGATAGATCTGGGAAAGATGAGAGTGGAATGCTCAACATCGGAGGAACTTGAATGGGGTCTTGCCAGCTTCGAAACTCTGCAGGATTTCCTCAAGAACCACCTCTCATTCAGCGGTGCCAAAAGGCTTGTCCTTGATTCACTGACAGCAGTTGGTGTCTACTACAAATCCAGCGAGCTTCTCAGGAGAGAGCTGTTCAAGTTCTCCAGATTCCTGAGAGATGCCAATATCACCACGATCCTGATATCAGAGGTAACAGGGAGTGGAGATTCTCGATATGGTATAGAGGAATTCATTGCAGATTCATTGATCAAACTCGATTACGAGAGTGCTACTGGAGAGTATCGCAGAACCCTTACAGTGAAAAAGATGAGGTTCACCAAGCACGATCCTCTGAAGCATCCATTCCTGATAATGGATAATGGAATCGAGGTATCACCGGACGAAGTCATCGGTTGAAAAGGAGCTGTAACATTTGAATGAAGTCGAGATCTACGGAAACCTCATAAAAGAGTTCATCCAGAAGATGACCTCTCCAGAGATAGGTCAATTCCGATTAGAGATCTCGACGTTCAGGATCATTCTTGAAAGGGCTCGTGTCCAGAAACCTGTCCTGATCAAGTTCAGCATCACCGAAAATGGAAAGGTCGTCAATGATCTTGATAATGATGAAGAGTCCCTCATAGCGCTTGAAACCCTCCTTAAACGCTCTGTTGACTTCATTTCCTCACTCATTGGTGAGGAGCTAGCAAGAGACATCATTATCAAATCATTAAGATCCAGTTCCAAGACCCTGATCGAACCGATGAGGGGAAAGGAACAGCTGATCTCATACATTCCGGAACCCTTCGATCAGATCATCGAAGAGACAATGAAAAAACAGGGGACCAGGAACGACCATGAAGATATACTCGGCCTTTTTGAGGATGTCTTCCAGGCCTACCTCAAGGATCTGGCTAATCATACTGACCTCTCTGCCTTTAAACTGAAATTGAGCATCCTGCGTGAGAAACACGAACTTCTGAAGCATGTTGTTGTCACCAAGAACAAGACCCTGGATTTCGATCGGGACATGTGGGCATCAGCGAGCGACGATGATGTAAAGGAAGCTCTTGTGGCCGCATTCAATTCCATGGTTGGACTCTCCACCTTCCTGGTCGGGAAGGAAGAAGCCATCAAGAAAGCGACAAGGGTGTTCCAGTACTATTTCGAAGGTAAATCCCAACTACTGGAAAGATATGACATGAAAGATGTTCTTCTGGAGGGAGCCCTCCATCAGAAGATATCATCGGGACTCCCGGTCCTTGATAATAAGCTCGGAGGAGGGATCCCCAAGGGGTCATCGATCCTGTTCCTTTCACCATCCGGTATCGAGAGGGATATCTTCATATCCGGACTCCTGACAGGGGGTCTGGAAAATGGATATTCCGTTCTGAATGTTCTCTCCAAGGAACCACCTAGATCCATCAGAATGCTCCTCCGATCCCAGGGTCTGGATGCTGAAAAATCAGAGGAAGAAGGACATCTTAGGATCGTCGACTGGTTCTCATGGAGAGGAGAGAGGATCATCGGGGTGGAGAAAGATGGATATGCTCTGAAATCATCCAAGATCCTGTCCAACCTTGGGATTGCGATCAATAAAGGATTGAGGGAGCTTAGCTTCTCAACTAACAAGCTTGCTCTTGTCCATATCATTGGACCTGCAATGAACATTTTTGAATTCTCACAGGTCTACAATTTTATCCAGAGACTCAGAGCAAAGTTCAAGGAGGAAGAGATGGCCTCCATTTTCTTCCTTGAATCTGAAACCCTGAGCAAAGAGAGCGTGTCCAGGATAACAGAGGTGTTCGACGGTGTCATAGAGATGTCGAAGACCATGGATTCCGGAAAAATTAGAAGAGAGCTCTCCATTTTGACCATGTCGAGTGTGGATTTCGATGCGAACCCTATACCCTTCGTGATAAGGGACAATGCCCTCGTACCCATAGTGGATGTCGAAGCTGATGAGAGGATCAAGCTCAACAAGACCATGGGTCAGAAAGGAACCAAAACTGATAAACATGAGATCGAGGAGGTCGAGGAAGCTGATGAAGGAGATGTTGAGCTTCTTAGCGAAGCCATCAAAAAGGGCCACCTCGGACAGTATATGGACAAGCAGAAGGAATCTGTTGAAATAGAGATGGAAAAACCCAAGGATGATGGAGAGGACATGGAGGTATGGGTTGCTCCCAGAAGGAAGCATGATCAGAAATTGATGAAAAAGGTCCAGAAGGTCATATCAGGATCATCGGATGATACAATGTCCGAAAAGGTCTTCAAGAAGGTTGTAAGAAGACGAAGACTTCCACCCGATGCCATTACCCCAAAGAAGACACGGATCGTCAAGAAGGCCATTCCGAAGAAGATCAAGACAGAGGAAGAAGAAGAGAAGGTCCGGCGAAAGAAGACCAGGAAGGTCATAAAGATCGAGAAACCAAAGCCAAAATCCAAATGGGATCCCATTGAGGAAATTGGCGACAAACCGGAGGAGATACTCATGGAGGCAATAGCAACAATAGATGACCTCCTTGAGGGATCGGAGATAAGCCTCAACGGTTCCGTTCCAGAACCGCCACCCCGAAGGAAAAAATAAATTATCTGGTCCGCTCCTTATCCTTCGAGGGCGAGTGCTTGAAACTCAGTAGTAGGTCCAAAGCTGGGAAGATCGGATGCTGTAAGGGGAAGGTCACCATTGAATCGGGGATCCTGTCGATGGATTGTAGCGGATGCCATGGTAGGATGGAGATATGGCACCCAGAATGTTTCATTGGTCTATCGGATGGAATGATACCGGGCTATCGAGGGTCGGTTGTTCTCAAAGGAGACATCCATCGCTCCTATGATGGCTCCATTGTTGATACGGTCTCCACACATTCTCAGATCCGAAAAGATATCAGAAACCTTGGTGGCGAGGATAGCATGACAAGGAAAAAGCTCCGTAAATTGGTGTCGGAGATCGAAAAAGAGCTAATTTCAGACCCGATCAAACTGATCGAGAGAAAGGAGTTCTATCTCAATAATATCAGAAAGACCTTGAGAAAAAAGGATCCTCCGGAAGCGGAAAGGTTCCAATCGATAGTTGCGTCCACTACCAAGTTGGTGAGAAGATTGGAGAGAGGGGTCCCGAAGGATGAGTGAAAAGTTAATTACCCCCTCTTCCCTACGAGGCCCAATGAAGAGACCACTGGACGATGATGGTGTTATCAAAATAGTGATGTCCGAAACGGATGCCAGGTGGGGATCCTATCCCAACGAGCGCAAGCTCGAGGACCTACTGGCAACAGGGGCTGTGATCCTGGACAAACCCAGGGGGCCCACCAGTCATCAGGTGGTATCCTGGTTGAAGGATATACTGAAGATCGAAAAAGCCGGTCACCATGGTACTCTGGATCCAAACACAACCGGTGTACTTCCAATTGCGCTGGGAAGCTCTGTCAGGATGCTTGACCTCTCCCTTTCGGAAGGAAAGGAGTACATCACCATCATGCACATGCACCGGGAACCTCCAAAGGACCATTTGTCACAGGTGGTCAAGGAGTTTACTGGAGAGATCTACCAGATGGTTCCGGTAAGATCGGCGGTGAAGCGGGGTCTCAGACAGAGAAGGATCGAATACATCAAGCTCATTGAACAGGACGGCAAGGACGCACTTCTTCTCATTGGCTGTGAATCAGGGACATACATCAGGACCTTGATCCACGATATTGGAGAGGTACTCGGAGTGGGGGCCAATATGGCCGAGCTAAGGAGAACACGCTCAGGCAGGACCGGTGAGGATAGGTCCGTGACCCTTCAACAGCTCAAAGATGCTTTCGAGATCTACAAAACCTCCGCAAATGAAAAAGAATTGAGGAAGGTCATCATACCTGGAGAGGAGCTACTTTCACATCTTCCCAGGATATTCGTCAAGGACTCAACCGTTGATGCAATATGTCATGGGGCCCAATTAGGCATACCCGGTATTTGCGGCATGGACGAGAAAATAGACAAGAATGCAGTAGTGGTGATCCTGACCCTGAAAGAGGAAGCGGTCGCAGTTGGAAAAGCGATGATGAGCTCGAATGAGATGGCCAAGGTCCGCAAAGGAACAGCTGTCCAGACCGACAGGGTGCTTATGGAACCTGGCATCTATCCGAAGGCATGGAAAACATCACCGATCAAATAGGAGGAAGGAGCATCTTTTCAGACATGTCAGGCAAACCTTAAATATCGGTGCCATCTTAGTTCAGTTCAGCTTTTATATACTCAAAGATTATCATATTCATGTTGAACGGAAACCAACGTGAAGCGACAACCAATAGCCAGATAAGGTAATATATTGGTCCCGTCATTCACGCCACGTTCCATATAACGAGGTGGAACCAAATGTTTGGAAAGTCCAAGGCAGCAAGGGTGGGAATTTTCCTGGTTATGCTCCTCATGCTGGGAAGCATATTTGTGTATCTTCCAAAGGAAGATGACAAAGTTGAGGCAGTT
>JAUVBH010000242.1 GCA_030591285.1 Thermoplasmatota archaeon | reverse complement strand
GGGGCATATCGGGCGATTATTTTGAGGGACCCTCTGGGTTCAATAATCGCAACAATCTCCTCTGGAGAGCTGGATGCTCATCTAGGTCCATTGGGATCTCGTCGTTCTTGAAGAGCATATCATGGACGAAAACGTTCTCGTTGTAGAACTTGGCAAGGAACTTTTTCTCCATATCGTCGAAGTCGATGATCTTTTCGATAAATGGAATGACATTTTCCTTCAATACTTCAGGGTCGATATCGCGTTCCTGCCGTTTGAGCAGTGGTTCCAGGTTGGCCTTGACCTCTTGTCGATCGATATTCCTGACCCGATCAGAAGTAAGCGTCCGAAGGTCTATCGGTGCAAGGATCAGGTAGAATAGGGTGAGCTTCCGTAAGAGTTCAGTATTGTAATTGAGGTCTGTAGCCATCATCTTATGGGTGTCGTACAGGTCCCTAGGGGTCCCTCTTATCAGTAAAGCCCTTGTTTTCATTGCCATGTGCTCTTCGAACGAGTAGGTTTGGAAGGAGACAGTGCCAAGGGGTTCGAACGGGTGGGAAAGGGGCGCTGAGGTCAATGGAAGGAGAGGTAATCGTTCAAGGTAGTTGATCTCCACCTTCAGACGGTCTGTATTCCCTGCAACGCCGATGTAACCGAGCTCGAACTGTTCCAGCGCATACATGTTCTTGTTCTGGATGAGGGTGTAGCCTTTCTCCCTGAATAACTTGGATAATATCTTTCTGATGGTTTCTCTCTCTTTCTGCATGACATCCCTATCGATACTGCCCACATAGTTCAGATCAACATCAACCGAAAGCCTTGAAAGTCCAAAGTACATGAGTTGGATGGCCGTTCCACCTTTGAGCGCTAGCTTCTTGCCCAACTTGTCGACTTTGTTCATCTCTTGGATCAGATCCAGAAGACGATACATTTTTTCCAATGGGTCTCTGGTAAATCCCGTGGATAGCTTGAGGTCTTCGAAGAATCTTCGGCCTGGAGATTCAAACAACTTTCAACAACTCCCCTGTATTATGGGGAACAATAACGTTCCATCGAGCATCCAATCTTCCCTGTCCTTTTTTCATGCTCTCGTCAAGATAGTAACATCTCTTGCCCACATACCCTTTTAACTCCAGCAGAAGATCTATTGGAATGTCAAGCTCATCCTGCAAGAGATGCAATATGAAGCCTGTTCTTTGATAGAGAGATCGTTCATTGAATCTGGCCAGGTGATCACTGATCGTTGAGTGGTCAACGGTCGTGAAGTTGGAAATGGATTTGAGCATCTCCTCCAAACCACCACTGTATTTAGGGCGCCTGATGCAATCCAGCAGTGTTTTCTCCCTATCCGTAACATTTATCGGCATTCCTTCCCGAAGGATCTTTTTAACGCCAAATATCCTTGAGTGATAAATAAACTGATATCTCACGTCCTGGAATTCAAGTTTCGTTTTTGACCTGTCGATGGAAATGAAGACCTTTGAAAAGTGAGATTGAGAAACACCGTGCAGTTCGAGGGCGCTATGGTGGGATATCGAGTATTCACCAGTATGGACCTTGCTGGCCAGCAGATATCTGTCTACTTCGAACCCCTCCTCAATGAACTCTGGTGGTACGGCCGCGTAGAGACCTTTGAACACCCTCAACAGGAACCCTTTTTTAACAAGGCTGGAGAGGACCTTTATAAGCATGGTATTGTCGGAGACGAAGGGCAATAGATCGGATGTTCTTGCTACCTTAAACTTGAGCAGGTTGAAATATACCTTCTGTTCTGTAGGTGTAATACTTCGTATTTTCTTATTATCATCATATATGATAGTCACAATATAGATAATATATGAAGTATATAATAACATTTTCCCTTAATTCACAGTATCATTGCCTGAGATCATACTTTTATAGATGATTTTGGTAATGAATATTATTCTTCGTAATCTTCTGTTTGACCTTTCCTTGATCTGACCACTATTACAACGATGACGACCATGATCAGGAGCAGGACGATCCCGGCGATCAAATAGAGTCCAATATTGGACTCCTTATCTTCAGGATCCGATGAATCATCCACCGATTCATTGACCGTTGGGTCCGATCCCTGCTTGTACTCGTCGAGGTTTGATATGCCGTCCCCGTCTGGATCAAGGGCTGCATCCGTTGGATCATCCGGATCAAATCCATATTTCAACTCCCACTCGTCTGGCATGCCGTCGCCGTCCGTATCGGTCTTGTTCTCCACGGGCTCAGGTTCCTCACCTGGTGCATACACAGTGAGCGAGAATGTATGCTGGATCTCGATGGTTCCATCCGTTGCAGTTATGGTTGCAGTGTATGTTCCTATGACCGGGGATGCCCAGCTGATGGCGCCTGAATATGGATCAATGGTGACATCGGAGGTCGGCGTGGTCTCTATGGAATAGGTGAGAATATCACCATCAATATCCGTCGCTGCACACTCAAGAGACATCTCTTCTCCCTCGGTGAGGGTCTGATCTATCGGCGTAAGGGACCAGATAGGTGCGTCGTTAACATTGCTTACTATCAGGGTGTAGTTAAGGGAGTGTGATCCGCCGTATCCATCGATGACCGTTATGTTGACCCAGAACGTTCCCACATCATCGTTTGTCGGCGTGCCCTGTAATGTGGAACCATTCAGTTCAATCCAGTCCGGTCCGGAGACCAGAACCCAGATTAAAATATCACCAACATCAACATCTGTAGCTGTCAGAATAAATTCATATTCGACATCCTCGGTTGCGTTGGAAAGTGATGTGGTCTCAATAATTGGAGCATCGTTCATGTTGTTCACAGTAATTGTGAAATTGAGGTAATCCGAACCGCCTTGGTTGTCATGGACCGTAATGTAAACCCAGTAAGTCCCAACATGATCATTGGTTGGGAATCCTGATAGGACACCGTTTGATGCGGATATTGATAACCATTCTGCATTTGTGTCCATTTGCCATGTGAAGTCGGTCTCAACAGGGTCCTCGTCGGTTGCATTGAAGAGAACAGAATATAGCTCGTCCTCCAGTATTGTGTTTTTCGGAGTTGTTATGATGATCGGATCATCGTTCGTGTTCACAACAGTTATGGAGAATTTGCACCAATCACTTCCACCGATTCCGTCCGAGACAGAGACATTGACTTCAGATATACCAACGTCACTGTTGCGCGGTGTTCCTTCCAGTGTGTTGGTGGTGGAGTTGATTTCCAACCACGCTGGCCCTGACTCCAGTATCCAGGTGAGCGTGTCTTCTGTGAGGTCTATGTCGATCGCAAAGAGTGACATGGAATAGAGGGAGTCTTCCGTTGCATTGGTATATATGAGGTTGATCTCCGGAGCATCATTGGTGTTCTGAACCAATATAGTGAAGCTTCTGGTAGTTGAAACCAATCTTGGATCCCTGCAGGTTATCTTGACAGAATGGTTGCCAACATCATCATTACGAGGTGTTCCAGTGAGAACCCCTTCTGCACTCATGGTGAGCCAACTTGCTGTTGTATCAATCTCCCAGGTGAAGTCCGTGCATCCGGGAAGAGAGGACTTTGCAGTGTATTCTACCAGATATACTTGATCTTCAGAGATCGTTATGAGGTCAATTATTATGATGAT
>JAUVBH010000246.1 GCA_030591285.1 Thermoplasmatota archaeon | reverse complement strand
CTCCGAACCAATTATTGACATCATCTACTACAAAGTCCTCGTAGAGTCCATCGAAGCTGGTCCTGATAGTGATCCCATCATCCAATCCGATGATATCTGGTTCTCCATTTAGATCCATATCAACCCTGCAGTACTGTGAAGGAAGTTCCATCTCATTGTTGACCTTGTAAACTCCATCAACATTTTCGAATATGATTATCTCTCTTCCTCTCGAGATCGTGATATCCGCGTCTCCGTCATCATCAATATCAAGGACCATTGAATTCGCCCTTTTCATATCCGGACGACGGGCTTGTGCTTCTTCATCGATGATCAATTCAGTATAGGAAAGTCCGGTTCCATCATTCAGATAGAATTTGATGTCACCATGTCCAATTGTTAAGAAATCTGGATACTCGTCCTGATCGATCATGGCAGCTCTTACTCCAAGTGTGAAATCGGAATTCAATCCATCATGTTTGATGAAATTGAAGTCCCCCTGGTTGATGTAAAGATAATCCTGCTCATGGTCGTATCTTGTGAGATAGCCTCCATTTGCGCACATCAGGTCAGGGTCCCCATCCAGGTCAACATCAGCCCAGATCCCTGCAGTCGTTGAAACATCTGAATCTCCAAGACCGTGAGGTTTGAAATTGAAATCACCCAGATTCTCCCACAATGTTGTCTCACTGGTTTGACCGGGGAATGTCAGGTCCAGATCACCATCCCCATCTATGTCCAGAACATTCAATTGTTGAGTGTAAGTGTGTCCGAATTCCTGGATCATATCATATTGACCATCGCCAAGGCCTTTCAACAGATAATTCTCAAATTGAGTTGCAACAATGATATCACGGAGTCCGTCCCCGTTGAGATCCTCTGTTCTGATGCTTTCAGGGGCACTGACCCGTATAGGGTCGGTAAGGTATGACATCTCACCTCGAGTTCTCACACCGAAACTGAAATCCACCAGGTGATATCCATCCTCGACCTTGAATGGAATGGAATTGTTGGATAGGGATTCATCTGTGAGGTCTATGCCGTAGGAGAATTCACGATCCGACAGTATTATCAGATCACCACAGGAGAAAACCACACCTGTAAGAGATAGAACAAGAGCGAACACTATACCAGATTCTATAAGCTTTCTCCTCACTGCCCTCACCATGTAAAAATGGGATTTCGAGTATTACTGTTTTATCTCCTCATGTGGGTATATTTTTACAATAGTTACACGATACCAATAATGAATTTATTCCAATAATGGGAAGAGAAATATGCACCGGGGTTTCAATCTTGCGGCATCCATTGTTCTATTCATTGTTGGAATTCTATCAATCTCAATATTCTTATTCGGTGTGTTCTACGGTTGGGCATATGAAGATAAGGACCTCAAATGGCTTGGAGTGTGCATGCAGGTAATGGGGATCCTGATAACACTCACATTCGTTATTGGGGGCTGGAGGCAGTTTCAGAAAGTTCTGGAGGAAATGGGAATGTAATGAATTAGTTGATATCGAATCGTGGATCTTTTAGTCGAAACGGAGTTTTAACTGATATTCAAATATCAACAATTGAAAGATTTATAAGGCCTTATAAGCATCTTTTCTCCGTGGAGGAGGCCTAAATGAGAGATTCGAATTCAAGAATATCTTCTATCGTAGTTGTAATGCTGTTGCTCCTTGGATCAATGATCATACTTCACGGCAGTGAGAACGCTTCCGGGGAAGAGCGGGACAATGAGATCAGGATCACCTGGGGAGGGTTGAGACAATGGCAGCCATCAGTTTTCGGGGACAAGATCACATGGAAGTCGGACTATGGTGACATCTTAGTATATGATGCAAAGACGACCGAGGTCCGCCGTGAGTCATGGGGGTTTGACGCCGGGATATCGGACATATATGGAAAATACGTGGTTTACGAGGATGGCCGTGCCGGATCCCCCAATTGGGATATCTATTTACTGGACACCGAGACAGGGACCGAATACCATATGTTCGATGGCTCCGACGCTCAACGTGAACCTCGGATCTGGGGGGATCGTATCGTATGGTTAGAGAAGAACGGCGATAATTGGAAAGTTGCTTATGGATCGGTCCGAAGTTCCGCTTACTCTTTTTTCAATTATGATGATTCCAATCAAACCAATCCCGATATCTGTGGAAGGAAATTGGTGTACCAGGATGACTCGAACGGGAACTGGGATATCTATTACCGGGACTTTTCCGACAGGGTGGAGATACAAATAACAACCAATTCCTACAACCAGATCAATCCCAGGATCTATGGGGACCGGGTGGTATGGACCGACTTTAGGAACGGGAGCGACAATACTGACATCTACATGTACGATCTGCTATCGAAGACCGAGAAGCAGATAACCTTCGACACCTCAATACAGAGATATCCTGTGATCTATGATGACATCATAGTGTGGCAAGACTATCGTATGGGAAACTGGGACATCTTCATGATGGACCTCAAAGATGGAGTTCCCATACAGGTTACCACGGACCCTTTCGATCAGAAGTACCCGGACGTCTATGGGGATATCATCGTGTGGGAGGACCACAGACAAGAAGCAGCAGGATCGTATAACGAGCTGAACATCTTCATGACGTTCATAGATCAGGACAACGACGGCATCTATGATTGGGACGATTCTCACCCTACAATTCAGCATATCCCTCTGGAGGGTCTGGATTACAAGATGGACATGCTGATGGTCCAGCTTAAATTCACAGAGCAGAACCTGACATCAAGGGTACAATCCCTGAGGATGGAGGTGGCAACCGGATTCTCAGATCTCAAGGTTGATATTCTGAAGGAGGTTGAGAATGGGATCGATGAGATACTTGCAGACCTTGACACGCATGACAACATATTAAGTGGAACGAACAACACAATGAGGATCGAGTTCGCTGCTTTGAAAGCGGACATGGTCTCAATGAGAGAGAACCAAACGGCAAGCGAGGAAGAAGAACTGGATATGATCAACGGCTACCTTGAGGCGCTGGAGGAACTTATCCTGCAAATGGAATTGAACATCGGAGTTCTAATGGCCGAGATATCAGATGACATTGGAAATGGAAGGGGCTTGAACATCTCGACAAGGATGGAGAATATTCAGACATCTCTGGATGAACTTCAGAAACTGGATGAGATCGTGACGGATCTGGAGACAATTTCAAAGAATGTTGAAAAGATGGAGGGTAACACAGACGATAAGGGTGTCGGATTCTTTGAGGTCATTGTCATCATCCTGTTGTCTCTAATATTGTTCCTGGTTTTCCTCATAATGTTCAAAAGAAGAGGACCGCAGTATACTGAAGATGATGAAGACTGGAACTGATACCAGCCCTCATTCAGATCAAGGAGAGCTTCAATATCCCCTCGTCGTGGGAATGAGTTGTCTATTTTTCAGAATATCCTTCTTCTGAAACTTTCCTATTACTCAGGAGGACGAAGATCAGAACTGCAACCAGGATGAGAACGAGGACAATGACGATGTAGAAGACGATATCGTTCTGTTCCTTCTTCTT